>CAZTVM010000081.1:0-8513 GCA_964617065.1 uncultured Muribaculaceae bacterium | reverse complement strand
ACATTAGATATTAACGGAGCAAGTGTCGCATTAAACGCTAAAGAAACAGCAGAAAGTGCTGCGGATAATGATACATGGAATGGCACAGTCAACATGACATCAGGTACGTTAAGTGTTTCAGGCTTCGACAAAACAACAGATGAAACACCGATAGTAAATGGACAATTAACAGCCAACGGAGGCGCAGTTAATTTGACAGATGGTACATTGACAATAGGTACAGGCAGCAGTATCAGCGGTGCAACAGCTGTAACAATTGCAGTTGACACAACACTCGATATATTAGGAAACGGAAGTGTAACACTCGATGGTGGCGAAGATTTATCCAATGTGGTTTGGAATGGCACAGTAAATCTAAATAGTGCGGACGCAACACTGACTCTCGCAAATATAATAGACCAAACGAGAGTAGAAGAAGGCAGTACAAATTACAACAAAACAGGTACATTAAATGCGACAGCAGGTACATTGAACTTGAATGCAACAAATGTACTTTTAGGAGCGCATGACATAATCGCAGAAGCAGTGACGCTTAATCTTAATAATGATATAGTCGTATCAACAGGCGCAACTGTAGCAGTAAACGAAGGTGATGCCTGGAACAGCAAAATTACAGTGCAAGGTGGTCAGCTTTCAGTAAATAACATAGCGAAAGCAGAAACAGGAATATTAAATCAAACATCAGGTACAACAAATATTTCAGGTACGGCATTTACGTTGAATAACGCAGCTGACAGCATTTCAGGCGGAAATCTAAATATTAATGCTGACAGCAAATTGACCGTAAATAATACAAACACAGAAACTGACACAATAGGCGTAGGCGCAAAAGTTTCAATCGCTGACACAGCAGAGTTAGCTTTGACATCAGGTAATGTAACTTTAAACGGTGTCGAAACGGCAGAAGGTTTAGCAGATGAAGATACTTGGAATGGTAAAATAACTAATTCAGGCGGAACTTTAAATTTGCAAAGTATGACAAAAGCAGTTACTGCTAAATTTGCCCAAACATCAGGGAAAACTGAATTAACTGGTACTTCTTTCACTTTGAATAATGTAGATGATATAGTTTCAGGTGGACAATTGGAGCTAAAAGCAGATAGTAAATTGACGCTAAATACTACAAACGCTGATGTAGATACAATATCAAAGTACGCAAAGGTTGTGTTAGCGCCCACGAGTGAATTGGTTATAGAAAATAGCTCAGTTTCTATGAATGGATTGGAAACGACTGAAGGCGCTAACGATAACGATTTGTGGGCTGGCAAAGTAACTGTTGCTCATGAAAATGGAAAGTTGAATGCTACTGACATGACTGTAAGCGGAGCTTTTGAGCAAACTGCTGGTACGTCAACTTTTACGGATACATCATTTACAGGTGAAGGAACTGTTGTTGATATAACTGGAGGTACTGTTAATTTTATCTCCAATGACAAAGGATTTGACATCTCAAAAGGTATTGTACAGACTGGAGAAAACTCAACACTTAATATACAATCCAATGATAAGCCAATTACGATTGGTGGCAACATCAAAGGAAATGGTACATTGAATAAACTCGGTTCATCTGATTTGAATTTGGGTGGTGACAACAGCGATTTCCTTGGCTCTGTTCGATTGAGTGAAGGTGTTATCAATTTATTACCTGATGCGACATATTTTGCGGCAAGTGAAACAACTTTAGGCAGTGAACTAGGTGGAAATCCAACATTAAATTTCGTCAATAATCAGATTAATAACGTAAACTTCGGTGCATTGAATATGATTGGCACAACAAACGTTAGTTTGGATGTTAATTTAGCTGATAAAATTTCAGATAGACTGTCAGCTACTTCAGTGACAACAGAAAATGATGGCAAGCTCGACATAGTTGGTATAAATATTACGAATGAAGCTCATGACAGAGAAATTACAATTAATTCTGTTGACTCAGAATCAGGTTTAAGTGAAAAAGTAACGTTAAATTCTTCTGCAGCAACTGTAGAAGGGCCTATGTTCCAATATGGAGTTAGTTATGCAGGTGATACAGGTAATTTGAAATTTGTAAATACTACATTGCTCTCGCCCGGAATTTACGCTGCCCCAGTAGCAGCAGTATCAGGAGCGTATTTGAACCAATTGAATACAATGTCGCAATCGTTTACAAGTATGGACATGTTGACTTTACTACCTTCGAAACAACGACAACTTGATGTATACAGAAATCAATTCGCAATAACAGAAGGTGCTCAACCCTATACTCCTGGATTTAACGAAGAAAAAGCAGGATTGTACCTACGACCATTCACGTCATTTGGTGATGTACCGTTGAAACATGGTCCTAAAGTCGAAAACTCTATGTATGGTTCACTGATCGGCGGCGATACGAAAATGTTTAGAGTCGGTGAAACAGGTATGGCTACTGCTTCAATGTATGCAGGATACAGCGGTTCGACTCAAAAATATAGTGGTGTGAAAGTTCATCAAAATGGCGGTACTTTAGGTGCTACTACAAGTTACTATAGAGGTAAGTATTTTGCAGGCTTATCAGCAGCAATGAATGTTAGCGGCGCAGAAGCAAATTCTTCATGGGGTAAGGACGATTTCACCATATTTGGTGGCGGTATTGCTGCTAAAACAGGTTATAACCTAGAATTTGCAGAAGGTAAATTTATTATTCAACCATCTGTAATGGCATCGTATAACTTAATCAGCGTTTCAGATTATTCAACAGCAAGAGGTGTCCCAATCCACAGCAATGCACTTCACGCATTGCAATGTTTACCTAGCATAAAAATCGTAGGTAATTTAGAAAATGGCTGGCAACCTTATGCTGATATAGGTTTAGTATCAAATCTGTTTGGCGGCGGTGATTTTACAGCCGGTGGAATAAAATTGGATAAATTCACGATGAAACCCTACGGCATATACCATGCCGGTTTACAAAAACGTTGGGGCGAACGCTTTACAGGTTATGCACAAGTATCATATAGAACCGGTGGCAATAGAATGTGGGGACTTCAAGCCGGTACGAAGTGGAGAATATAAATTTCTACATAAATTTCGAGATAAAAAGCAGGTGTAAATGAACTGAAACCTAAAAACTAGTCAAAGAAAAAAGGGTGGCTCAAGAAACAAGTAATAAATGACTTCTGTATTGTACAGGAGTCATTTTATTTCTGCTCCATTGATACCTTTCATTATTGTAGGAACACATATCAAGGCACGCTCCCATGATGTTGAGTTTCCATATTCCAATATGATTAAGTGCGGAGTTTGCGGAGGCTTTTTAACCGCAGAACTTAAAAAAGGCAAGTATATATTATCACTGCAACGATTATCACAAAAGAGGGTGCAAGAAAAACTCTTATATAAACCAAGACAAGATCGACAAAGCTATTTCCGAGATATTAAAACGCTTAAAATTCAGTGATACTTTTGTTTCAGATGTTATGAGTGCTGTCAGAGAGATTCACGCAAAGAAAAACAATTATAATATCGAAACGACTCAAACAATAAATAAACAAATCGAGGCTATTCAGAGAAGAATTACAAGGACTTATGAGGATAAAGTGGATGGAATTATATCAGAGGACTTTTGGAGGTTTCAAAATCAAATTTGGCATGCTCAGAAAGATGATTTATATAGACAACTAAGAAAGATAAATGAGTTTGATGAGCATTTTTACAACGAGGCTGAGACTTTGTTAAATTGGTGTAAGGATTCTTATAACGCATTTTTAAAAGGAACTCAGGAAGATAAAAGATTTATTGCTCAAATTTTAGTGTCGAACTTTTCTTACGAAGACAAAAAGCTAAGTGTAGAGCCGTATTCAGTCTTTTATAATATGCTTGATTTTGCTGAAAACAAGGCGGTTAAAAAGGCAACTGTCGAACTCGCTGAAACTCAACAAGGGCAACAAAAAACAGCCCTTGAAAAGGCTGTTTTTTTTTAATGGCGGGACCGACGAGGCTCGAACTCGCGACCTCCTGCGTGACAGGCAGGCGCTCTAACCAGACTGAGCTACGATCCCAAATACATTCAATTTTCAAAAGTAAAATCAAAACATTATCAACCTTACACTACGATTATAGTTGCTGATTTTTTTTTTGCAATAATTATTTTTTATTAGTTGACATTAAAAAAGAAAATTTATACAGTTCAATAGTGTTATCAATTAAAGTAGCGATAGTCATAGGCCCGACACCTCCCGGTACAGGAGTAATAAAACTTGCGTATTCTTTAACATTTTCGAAGTCTATATCGCCAACGATTTTGCCGGTGTCTAAACGATTAATCCCCACATCAACGATAACAGTACCTTCTTTAATCCTATCAGCCTTAATTAGATTTGGTTGACCTACCGACGAAATTAGAATATCAGCCGTACGAGTGATATCAGCCAAATTTTGTGTTTTGCTATGACATATTGTGACTGTAGCGCTTCTGTTTAATAGCATAGTTGCCATTGGACGTCCTACAATATTTGAGCGACCAATAACCACAGCATGCTTCCCTGCTAATTCTATATTGTATTTGTCCAAAAGTGTGATAATACCTTTGGGTGTACAAGGATAAGCAATAGGTGGTGTACCTTTAGCGATATTAGCTGTGTTGTACATTGAAAAGCCATCGACATCTTTGAGATAACTTATGCTATCGAGTACTTTATATTCATCAATATGTTTGGGTAGCGGCAATTGAACAAGTATCGCATGTGTTTCAGGGTCATCATTCAATTCTTGAATTTTATCGATTAAGTCTACTTCTGATACTTCTTTTTTTAGATTAATGACTAGTGATTTCATTCCAATCATTTCTGCAGTTTTTTGTTTCTTTTTTACATAAATCTGGCTGGCGATATTATTTCCTACTTGAATGACTGCGAGTTGTGGTTTTACAGTCATCATTTCAAGTATTTTTTTAGAATTTTTCAAAATATCTTCAGATAAAGATTTTCCGTCAAGTATTATTGTCATATTTCACCTCATAATTGTGGTAAGTTCAGTCTGTAGTAGAATTGTTCAAGCGCATTATTTACGACATCAGATTCTTTTTCGATAGAATTTTTGGATAATTCAATGTCTTCTGGGATTACACCGAGTATTTCAAGATTGCATTTATTCAGCATATCATAAATATGGCTTATTTCTGTGTCATTTACACGATTTAGAATAACACCCATTTGTCCGCCAGCAGCGTATTTCGCAGAAAATTCTTCAATACGTTTAGCAAGTTGTATCGATTCTTCAGTAGGTTGGGCGAGAATAATAGTTTCATCGATATCGAATTCAATAAGTTGATTTAGATATTTCAAATCAAACTCGCAATCAAAAATAACGAAATCGTAATGTAAAATAAGCTTTTCAATAGCTTCTTTTATTTGTTCTGTGATAGGACAACGACAGTCCTTTGAAGCAATTAGCCATGATACAATCATATCAACATTATCATCAACATTCACAACTATATCCTGCAATGCCCACTCAATATATTCTTGTTTTGTCATGTGGCTTGGTATGCCTGTTTTATACTCATGTTTTCCGCTTCTGATACCGTATATTGTATTACGAATATCCAGTCCGAAACTGTGTCCTAATTCATTGGATAAATCGTTATCGAATAATAGAATAGTTTTATCCGAGTAATGATTTTTAAGCAAATACATAAAAGCTTTAGTAATTGTAGTTTTGCCGCTTCCGCTTTTACCCGTAATAGCTATTGTTGTAGTCATTAAATATCCTCACCGTATTTTTGTCTAAGAGCATTCGAAAGCTCTATATTTAGTTCCATAGCTTTTTCAGCTAAGTTAAGGTCTAAACTGCCTGCGCCACAAGATGGTGTCAAAATGCTATGGTTTATTATTAATTCTTTATCAATACCTTTTTTTGTTAAGTACGATATTGCAGTTTCAAATATTTCAATAGCTTTCGGTAAATCCAATTCTGATAAAGCATTTTTGTCAAGAGTAGGTACAACACCCCAAGCTACATAGCCATTTGATTTTAAGAATTTTTCAATTTTTTTAGGAAACAAACACAAATTTTGAGCGTAAAGGTACGCATCGAGATTAACAATATCAACGCCAATATCTACTATCATTTCCCAATCAGCTTTTCCGCAACAATGAATAGCTGATAATGCGCCAGTTTGCTTTATTATGTCAGACACTTCTTTTAATGCGTCTAAAATTTCTTGTTTTTTAACTGTAACGAACGCAGAAGTTCCGTACTGACAAATAGCAGGTTCATCTAAAAATATTATAGGAGTTGTATCAGGGGAAGCTTTTTTAATCGTCTCAATTTGCCATAAAGCTTTGAGCGCAACAGATTTCACAACGATATCTCTATTCGTTTCATCAAAAAAAGCACATCTGCCGACATCATCACATAATATCGTCCCCCATGTAAATGGACCTATAACTTGACCTTTAGCATATTTAGGTTTCAATTGAGCAATTTTTTTAAAAAAAGGTTTAATTGTGCTCGAATAAGGTTCCGTAATCGCATAATTTTGCAAATTAGTATGGTCGTTTTCATTGATTATAGTTTCATAGTCTAGGTAAAATTGTTCTAATTCTTCAAAAGCTTTTTCACTTGACATATCGAAAATATATTTTATATTGTCTTCGTCATATTTCACAGAAGGAACACCTTGAATGCACTGAAACACCATATCTTCAAGTCGGTTCACATTCGCTAATTGAGGAAAGAAGGGTATTTCCTTGTACAAACTAAAAACATAGTCGATCGCCTGCTGTGTATTGTCATGAGGCAAACTCCCTATAGCCATTGGTTTAAGTCTAAGACTCATTTTTTACTCCTTTGTATCAACCAAAATATTATACTATCAATCGTTATTTTTTACAAAATGTAAAACTATTGCGTAATTTTTAAATATCTTCACAATATTTATTGTAATATGGTAAAATGTTACGATAAGTTATTTTAAATTTAGTATAATTGAATAGATAGGAAATAAGGAGGATTTATGAAAAAACAAGTTATTATCTTTTCATTAGCAGCATTTTTATGCGGTTGTTTTATTACATCAACAGAAGCTGCAGGGTATTTAGATGTATTACACTCGATAAGAGAAACTGGAAATACACTTCAATCTGTTAATTCTACACTTAAAAATACGGTCGAACATACACAACGCTTTGGTGACAGACAAGACAACAGAAAAGAAAGAAAAAGAGATAAAGTAAACGCTGAACAAGACGCAGAAAGAGCATATTACGATGCTCAAGAAGATTTGTAACAAGGAGAGTTAAGAATGAAACTAAAATTAGCACTGTCATTGTGTTTACTTAGCATAATTGTCATTTTCTGCACTATATTAACATTAAAAGTGGAAGCAAATATTTTTGAACCACAGTGGGGCGAGTTTTGTCCTCCGAATTATCAAAATGCTGTTTTTAGAAAAGGTCAAAAACCCGGCATGTATACATAAAACAACTATTGGGCTGTCCGTCGAGTTGAATTTGAAAAATCCAAAAAACAATGTCGCTCTTACACCGACCAGCAGACGATGAACGCATGTTATGCCAGAGTTGCAGATATTGAAAAAAACAAAACTGTACAACGTAAAGCCTCTAAAGCTGAAAGATACTACGAAGAAGACAGAGAAATAATGGAGCAGTACTAATGAAGAAATTTTTATTTTTAGTTTTTTGTTCTTTACTATTTGTTTCTTTTCTGTGTTCCGAAACATTCGCAGTAAGCAAAACAGTAGACAAAAATATTAAAACAGAAATGCAAAATAATGAATACAGTACTTATCAGAACATTCAAAATCAAACGATAAATCCTTCTGTAAAAGGTGAATTTGGCGTTCCATGGGCTTCAAAAACAAGATTTCGTAGAAATAACTACGGATATGGATATCACGGTGGATACAATAATTATCCACAAAGAAATGTGTATTACTAAAGTATGAAAGAGAGAAAAAAATGACTAATGAAAACAATGAAAATCAGCAACAATCACAACCCGAGCAAAATAGTGACAACAAAACTATGATGACGATTTCTATTATCGGAGCTATTCTTACAGGTTTTTTGGTTCCGCTAATTATCTGGGCTATCAAAAAAGATTCTTTTTCGCCTGAATACAAAAAGGCTAGCACTGACATTTTAAATTTTGAATTGGTACTTTTCATAGGTTGTATAATAATTAATTTTATACCTATTTTGGGCTTCTTAGCCAGTTTAGGTATATGGGTATTCAACTTAATCGTATGTATTCAAGCGCTATCAGCTGTTTCAAGCGGTAAAGAATACAAGTATCCGATAGGACTACAACTTATCAAATAATTGTAAAATATTTAAAGTCAACAAGCACCTATGTATGAACTGAAACCCTAAAACTAGACAAAGAAAAAAAGTCGGTTTTAGGGTTTTAATATATAAAGAGGTAAAAATGAAAAGAAAACCTAATTCAGTTCAAGAAAAAGAAAAATTATTAAAGCCAGATGCTATCGAAAAAATTACAATATCTTCTGCCACATACTCAAAAGAGTTTAAAGTATT
>CAZTVM010000080.1:0-8662 GCA_964617065.1 uncultured Muribaculaceae bacterium | reverse complement strand
GAGTAAATCCAAGATGAGAAATTACAGGAATAGCCGAATTTGTGAGTCGTTCAACCAATTCAACTGTATAATCATCGCCACCTTCAATCTTTACTGCACGAGCACCTGCTCTGATGAGCCTCCCAGCGTTGGCAATGCCATCAGAAATAGATGTTGACGCAGATAAAAATGGCATGTCTGCTACGACTAACGCTCGTTTAGCGCCTCGTGCAACCGCCGCAGTAAAAATTTCCATTTCGTCAATTGTTACACAATGTGTCGACTCATAACCCAAAACGACCATTCCCAATGAATCGCCTACCAAAATTGAGTCAATTCCTGCTTCATCTAAATACTTTGCTGTAGAATAGTCGTATGCTGTAAGCATTGTGATTTTTTTCTTATCTGTTTTATTTTTTATAAAAGTTTTACATGTGACCTGCATTGTCATAACAACTCCTTTAGTGTTTGTTCACTAATTTGCGATACCACGCATATATTGCACGTGCGAGTTTATATGGGCTATGACGTAACAGCTTCGTGTCATTTTCTACTAGGCGTCTGACTTCAATGCTTATACCCATTTTTTGCAAATTTTCTGTATCTAAAACAACCGGAACTGAACCTACAGCTTTGTAGTTATTTATCAAACTTAATGGCAAAGAATCGTTGACAAGAACCGTATCAATGATATTGGGGTACTTAGCGTGCGATAAAATAGTATTAACATGCTTTGAAACAGCAAAGTCATCAGTTTCACCAGGCTGAGTCATAATATTACATATATAAATTTTCTTTGCATGGGATTTTGAAATAGCCTCTGATATCTCGTCAATTAGTAAATTAGGAATAACACTTGTATATAAACTTCCTGGTCCTAATATTATTAAATCGCAATCATTTATCGCTTCGATGACGTCATGTAAAGGTTTGCAGTTCTCAGGCTCTGTGTATAATTTTTTAATTTTCTTTTTAGAATGAGGAATATTTGACTCCCCTTTAACTATAGTGCCGTCATCCATTTCTGCGACCAATCGCATATCATCAAGCGTAGAAGGTAAGACTCGTCCACGGATTGAAAGTACATTAGACGATTCTTTAACCGCACTTACCATATCGCCAGTAATTGCGCACAATGCAGTTAAAAATAAATTACCAAAACTATGCCCTTCAAGTCCTTCACCCATTTTAAAACGATATTGAAATAGTTTTGTAACTAAATTGTCATCATCAGCCAAAGCAGCAATACAGTTGCGAATATCGCCGGGTGGCAGTACGCCGAGTTCTTCACGCAGTCTGCCTGAGCTTCCACCATCGTCACCAACAGTTACAACTGCGGTAATATTGTTTGTTATTTTTTTTATTCCTTTCAAAAGTGTTGAAAGACCAGTACCACCACCAATAGCCACGATTTTGGGACCTTTGTTTAACATTCTTCTGCGGTATAGCGCTTCGAAAACAGCTTGTTGATGGCGGTCACCGTAAGTGTGCGGTACTGAATAGTTCGATTTTTGCCAACCTTTGAAAAATATAATTGCGCCAATCAGTATAAAAATTACGGCTATCAATTCAGAGGGTAATGTTGTTGCTATGTGCCGAATTAAACGCACAATGAAAAATATAGGTCTTTGCTCAAAAACAATACAAATACCCAAAGTAGCAAACACTGTACCTATTATAATCATTAAAAACCAGCGTTTTATTTGTAATCCCGGGAGTAACCATGCCATTTCCCTTGGCATTTTTATATTTTTATTGACTATCTTCAAAATCGTAATTCCTTTTATAACATTCCGACTACTTGTTTTTATTTATACCCAACCTGATGTTTCAACTTTTTTGTAGTTAACAGGCATTGGTTTTGATATTTCATACGCTTTTTTGATAACTTCAAGTGAATTTACGGCTTTGCATGAAAAATGCAACGTATCAAATTCAACATCGCTACGTCCACCTTCTATATTATCAAGTGTGCTGTAGTTTAATAAAGCGTTTAATCTTCTGATTGAGCGGTCTATATCGACAAATTCACCTTCTGCATAATTCACTGTAGCATCAAAATTATATTTTTTATCTAATGTTAATTCATGTGCAACACGTATTTCAGCTTTCTCACTGACTTTTTCCAATATTGTTCCTGCTGCGCCATAATATATCAGCCAACTGTCAAACTTTTTTATTGCTTTAGCTATATCTAAAGCAAATGGTAAATCTTCTGAAGCCCTTTTATACATAGCTCCATGAGGTCTTACGTACTCTATATTCATTCCGTACGATTTTGCAAATGAAGCCAGCGCTCCAATTTGATAAATAACAATGGATTCGATTTCATCTGATGATAAATTCATATTATGGTAACCGAAACCGGCTATGTCTGGAAAACCTATATGTGCACCAATAGCAATATTACGGCCTTTACATGCTAGCAATGCCTTTTTTATTGCATTTGGATCACCTGCGTGAAATCCACATGAAATGTTCACTGAACTGACATAATCTAAAAGCTCGTATTCTATGTCATTTTTGTACACACCGAAAGACTGCGCTAAATCACAGTTATAGTCTACTGTTTTTAATTTATTATTTGTAATTGCCATAATTTCCCCATAATTAGATACAAATCTATTATACATCAACATTTTTTTCGGTCTATAAATTAACAATCTTATTTACATATCGAAAATATGCGTCTTACCATCATATTTTTATTAAGTATAAAATCTTTCTTATTCAAAAACAAAGAAACATGTTTATCGCACTCCATCAAATAAAACAAAATTTGATTTTCGGTGTCCATGTTATATACAGAAACATTTTTATACTTCGAAATTTGACTGATACAATCCAAAAATTCATTGCCGACATTTTTTATGCACGCTAAATCAAAGCCCAATCTCTGAATTTGGGCTTGCGATAATAATTTCGCTTTTAACTGTCTAAGATTGTTTTTCATCAAATCTTTTGCAGTTAACTTTAGTGTGAGAGTACCGTTTCTTTCACCTGATTCCTTATACATCATTATCCCTTAAACTTCCTTGTCCATTTAATAGTATCATTAATAGATAAAGCGTTGAAGTATAAAAAAGTTTGATTTTTTTAATACTTTAGTCGGAACATTTTATAAGTTGATTGTATACATTAATCGTAGTGGAACAAATTTGCTTTTGTTTTTTTAGTAAGTGCTTTATTGTCCTACTCAAAAGAGCGATAACAGCTTTATCTAAAGCATCTTCGTTTTTCAGTGCTTCTTCTACGGCTTCAATTATTTTTGTTTCTCTCGTGACAGGTTCTGCTTTATCTGCAATATAAATAATTTTTTCAAAATCTGTCATATCAACACGACCGATAGTATGATAACGTATTGCACTTAAAATCTCTTTATCTACGACTCCAAACTCATGCTCTGCGACAAAAGCACTGACAGGTGCATGCAAAGTTTTATAATTTTGTTTTTCTTCTTCGTTAAGTTCGATATTATTGTCCGATACCAGTTTTTCAGTTTTTGATTTACTAAAATTTTTTGCGCAATCGTGCAAAAGACCTGCAATGCGAGCCTTTTCAATGTCCAAAGAAAATCGTTCAGCTAATTCAACTGCATAATTCATTACTCCTAGTGAGTGTGCATACTTTTCTTCTGTTAAGTACTTTTTTAACCAGACTTTTATGTCTTCAATACTATTTTTTGTATAATTCATATTTTTCTATATATTTTTCTACTTTTTTAGGAACTAAATCGCTGATTGGTTCTGAATTTTCTATTGCTAAACGAATTTCACTCGACGAAATATCAGTAAATTCACAATCAACAATACTATAATTATAACCTTTTTGATAAAGATTCGCAAAGATTTTTTTGTCAAAATTTTTACTTCTGCTAAAAATCAGAAAATGCACAAGATCTTTCAATTTTTCAGCTTCATACCACTTCTCTATATTTAAAAATGCATCTTCGCCGATTATAAAGCCAATTTTTTCTTCAATTTGATATTTTTTGTATAATTCCTGAATTGTTAAATACGTGTATGACAAGGTCTCCTGCCTATATTCAATATCAGAAAACATGAATTTTTTGACATCTGAAATTGCTAATTCTACCATATTTAAACGGTGAATAGCCGTAGCATTGTCAAAATCTTTGTGAGGTGGCTTGTATGCAGGTATGAATAGTATTTTTTCATACCTGAAATTTTGGGCTATATAATTTGCCATTTTGATGTGCGCATTGTGAATAGGATTAAATGTCCCTTGAAATACACAAAGTTTCAACGCTATATCCTCTTACAATGTTTAAAATTTTATCCAAAACTTCGACGTATCTACGCCGATCTGATTCACCTGACAAAACTATGTCGGCGCTTTCAATTGTCGGTAAAATATGTATACTAGCCTTTTTACAGGCATTTTTATAAACATCATCAGCCGAGTTTGCTAAATCCCTTTCTTGTGCACGAGCATAAAAACGTGTTCTTTTTACGTTTTCTGAGACTTGAACATAAATTTTAAAATCAAAAGCATCTGCAATTTTTTTATTTAAAACGAAAAGACCTTCAGAAATAATAATTTTAGAAGGCTCAGCCAATGTGTGGTTATCATAACGAATAGCGGTACCTGACATGTCATATTTCGGCAAATATGTAGATTTTCCTTGCACTAACTCTAAAATATTTTGTTTCATCAGTTCTAACTCAATTGCATCAGGACTGTCTAAATCGTATTCTTTTGCAAATTCAGCGAAGCTTCCTGCTTTTTTTACCATCTCTGACCGGTCATAATAATAATCATCAGCGTTAACCCTTGTAATAGCTGATGATTGATAAAATTTTTGTGAAAAAGTGTTGATAGTGTTAATTATGTCAAATGTAATCGTTGACTTACCGCTAGCCGTTTCACCTGCGATACCGACAGAAGCAGGTCGGTTAATTCTACCTGACAGAAACATCGCTAATCGAGTAACTACTGATGGCGCAACCCTCAAAAAAATGGGATTTTCTTTTGCTATTTCTTCTGAAAAAACCTCAGATATTTGAGCCTTTATACGTGTAAAATCGTCTGTATCAGTACATTGAACGATATCAAATGAGCTAGTTGCCAAATTTTTTGTCCTGTCACTTTCTACATCTGTAATAATTGTAACAAAAAAATAAATTACATTCAACTCTCAATTAAGTAATTATTGCAATTTGTAAATCGTAATGTTAGAATTTTTACTGAGGTATTTATGCAAGCGGAATATTACGACAATTTAATGGACGAAGCCTATGCGCTGGATAACTATTTGATTGAAGAAATGCCAATCAAAGAAGATGACGAAAAATGGGCTGCAGTTTACTTTACTGGTGGTGGTTTGTACGCCCCCGACGCTTGGTTGGATTTTTATAATAAATTTATAAAAAATAATCGTTTTGGTTTTTATAAAAATAGATTGGAAAAAGCCTCTAAACACATTTTTTTAAGAGATACATTAATAAGTGCTTACAAAAATGGCATTAATAGCACTATAAACTCTCCTGAAAAATTGGTTGATTTTGTACGTAAAGAAACTGAAGGCTATAAGGTTGTTTTAACAGGTTCATCTTCCGGTGGCAGCATAGCTACCTATATTGGGTGTAAGCTCAATGCTGAATACGTCATTGCGTTTAGCCCTGCCTATTGTTATAGAAAAGACACAAAACCTGATGACTTTATTGAAACACTCAAGTCGTCTAATACCCAAATTTATTATACACAACCTATATATTCAAAAGGAGATGTAGAAGATTATGATTTTTTAAATAATCATAAAAATATTAAAAGACTATCTATTAAATCAACTGTACACCCAATAGCTATAGCGACGCCTATCATACCGCTAATTATCAATTCTAACAGAAAAATGTTAGATACGATTTTTGATAATCATGCGCATGTCGCCATTTCTTATCAAATGTTAGCTAAAAAATATTTTGGTAAGGAAGCGTACAGACAAGTTAAATTGCACATATTCTACTATTTAACAAAAGCGATAGTAAAAGAAATAATGAACTTTCCTACAGGATACAAACAACGAGCGTATTATCGTGGGATCTACTATACGCTAAAAGAATGCGGACTGTATATTAATACAGTTTTAAAGAAATAAAAATTTATAGAAAGATAAAACTACAATGCTCACAGAATATCAAACAAAAAAACATTCAGGCAAACCCGCACTACAACATGCAGATGATGGGTATGCTTTAACTTATAGTCAGATGTTTGAGCATACAGAACTTTTGACAAAAGTTCTTCAATACTATGGAGTTTCAGTGCAAGATAAAGTAGCAATTTTTGCTGAAAATCATCCTTAATGGGTTACAGCTTGTCATGCTGTTCTGAACGCTGGTGGTGTTTGCGTCCCTCGAGGTTCTAGAATTAAAATTCCTGAATTAGAATATATTTACAATCACAGTGACGCATGTGCGTTAATCACTGATAGGGCTGAAATCGCTGAATATTTTTGTAACGGCAAATTTAATATAAAATTTGTACTACTTCTTCGCCAAGAAAAAATTGATAGTAATAAAATAAATATACCTGTTTTGAATTATGAAGAAGCTATTGAACGAGGAGAAAATTATGCTTTTCACCCAATAGTAATAAATAATGATGACGCTGCTTTAATTTTTTATACATCAGGTACTTCCGGTGAACCTAAGGGTGTTGTCATTACTCACAACAATATTCAAGCAACAATCAATAGTTTTAATAATCAAATAAGTTTTATTAAAAAAGGTAATAATTTAATTGAAGTTCTACCACTATGGCACATAGGTGGATTTATAAATACACATTACTCTTTAGCTAATGGTTTTTTTACGACATATATCAAATATGATGACTATGTTAAAAGTATGAAAAATAAAAAACCTGAGTATTTATATTTAGTACCTAAAATTGTAAATACTATAGCCACAGTCTACAAAAACGAAATTAATCAAAAAAATATATTTTATCAATTTCTTTTTCGTATTTTTATAAATTTTCAAAACTTAATCATAAACTTACTAATTACATAAAAAAAATAGAATTTCAGCAGTTAAAATTGATGAAACTCTTTATTTGTCTTGTGTTTGTGCCAATTACTTATTGTTTACATTTTGTAGGCAAATTATTATTTTATACTCCTTTAAACAAAGCTGTAATAGGACAAGAAAAAGCATTGATAATTTCCGGTTCTGCTGCAATCGATAATGCTCTCGAAGATTTTTTTGAAATATTAAATGTAAAGTATCTGGCTTTATACGGAATGACTGAAGCTGGTATGATTTCGTCTGAAACACTTAAGGACCAATGTCTATATTCTGTCGGGAAACCTTTTTTTAATCAAAAAGTAAAAATTGTTGATCCTGAAACAAAAAATATATTACCTGCAAACAAAAAAGGGTTAATTGTTGTAAAAAGCGAGCAAACATTGAAAGGCTATTATAAAAATGACGATGAAACTAAAAAAGCTTTTACTGATGATGGATTTTTGATAACCGGTGATATGGGCTGGATTAACGAAAAAGGATTTTTATTTGTCAATGGCAGGTACAAAGACGTAATTGTACTAGCAAACGGTGTAAATGTTGAGCCCATACCTTTAGAGCATCTTTCCCTAAATTCGGCATACATCTCTCAAATTATTTTAGCTGGTCAGGACAAGCTTTATCTTTCAGCTATAGTTTATCCTGATATGGAGAAATGTGAAGAATGGGCTCGTACTAATAATTACAATGTGAATAATATAACCAAAAGTAAGGAATTTAAAAAATTAATTTTAGCTGAAATAAATTTGAGAATAATGAAACGAGGAAATTTTAGATTTTCTTGCCCTGCACCTTGACCTGTTTTGACCATAACACCATCTTTTGCTGTTAAATTGATAACATGGTCGTCCAGCGGTGTTTCTGCTAGCTCTCTACGAAATTGACTTAAAACTGATTTTAATTTTGAACTATCTGCCATAGCTTCCTTGATACTTGGTGATACATTCAATTTTACTCCGAATGCAGGACTGTTGTTAATTGAACTAACTGAATTTAAACGCATAAACTGCCCTCCTTAATAATAACACAAGGCTATTAAACTTCACACATGAAGCGTTGTCAATAAAAGTTTAAGCCTTGTTAAGTTATTTGATAAGAAAATATAAAAAAAGAGGCATTTAGCCTCTTTTCAATCCATAATACTCAATCTGATAATATCACTCACATTCATTCTTCACGTAAGCTAAAATTAATTTCAGGCTTATCGTTAAAGGATGAAATAAAATGTAAATAGCGTTCCATACGCAGCTTGAGCCAGCTCAACATCGTATCAGAACCGTAAACTTCAATAATTCTTACTCTTGAAAAATTACTCATTGTACGATTATAAGATTCTTCAACATAAGTTTTACACTTACAATTCAGTTCTTCAACCAAATCATAGAGCGTCTTTAACCATGCAGCTTCGACATGTGTTTCATTGACTTTGTATTCAAGAATCATTATTGTATCCTTTTTTTGTAAAACCTTTTATTTTTTATGATGGCTAGAAAATCGACATACTATATATATCTATTTTAGATTATAACAAATGTTTCTCCGTATTTAAAGTCTACAATTTGTAGAGTATTTTTGCAAGTAATACATTACCTTTTTATAAAACATTTAAAAAACGTTAAGCAATTGTATAATAAAAC
>CAZTVM010000079.1:0-8720 GCA_964617065.1 uncultured Muribaculaceae bacterium | reverse complement strand
GATTAAAAGACTTTGTTATCAGTCACAAAGACAGTTTAAATATTCAGGCATGTGCTGGTTCAGGGAACAGCACAGTTGCATTCGCTCGTGGCGAAAATAATATAAGATATCACGCTGACCACTTAAATTATGATAGTACGGATCGAACTATTGAAGTTCTGTTACATGAAATGGGACACGCTGTCGGGAATTCCGAATTGCTCGAAATAGGTAAGGATGAAACATTAGCTAATGTCTTTGGTGAAGCGTACCTTGACTCTAAAGGTAAGGGGAAATTTAGCAGTTTAAGCAGCATGCATTCGTATTTTAACGCACACCAAAGATGTCAAGGTAATGGAAGTTCAAGCTATGGTTTAGCATTGAGTGCTTTAGCCTAACAAATGTATCAAGCTATGCAAGTGCTTTTTGAATACGTCGTTTAACTTTATCTTTGCCGAGAATGATTAAAATTGCACACATATCAGCACCTTTGACCCGACCTGTCACGGTGGCTCTCAGCGCCCACATCGTTTCTTTAGGTTTGATGCCCTTTTCTTTGAAGTAGGCACGGAATTCGCCAAGTTGTTCATGCAAAACTTCTTCATCGTCAAATTTCCAATTTTCGTAATTATCTAAGAAATAAGTAAGAACATCATTAGCGTTTTTTGTATCTAAAATATCTGTTTTAACAGTAGAGTCAATTTCGACATCTTCACCAAAGAAATACTTAACATCATCAACTATATCGGATAGCACTGTCAGTGGCTCTCTTGTAGCTTCAATCATACGTAAATAATTTTCATTACTCAATTCGCTTAAGTCGTAATCTTTTAGAAACGGTCTTATACGTTCAGCGAGTTCAGGAATAGGCATTTTTTTAATGTATTGACCATTCATCCAGTTTAGTTTGTCATATTCAAAAATAGAATTGCTTGAAGAAACATCATTTATTCTAAAATCGCCAATAATTTCATTTAAAGGCTTAATTTCTTCTCCATCTGAAGGTGACCAACCAAGTAAAGCAACGAAATTCAAAATAGCTTCCGTCAAATATCCTTTTTCGACGAATTCGCTGACTGCAGTAGCACCATGACGTTTAGAAAGTTTACTTCTGTCAGGCGCTAAAATCATTCCCAAATGTCCAAAACGAGGAACTTCAGCGTCTAACGCTTCATAAATCAGAATTTGTTTTGGGGTATTAGAAATATGGTCTTCGCCTCTAATAATATGAGAAATTTTCATTTCCATATCATCAATCACAACTGCGAAATTGTACGTAGGAGTTCCGTTCGATTTCATAATTACGAAATCACCGATTAGTCCGGTATCAAATTTCAACTCGCCTTTAACTAAGTCATTAAATACAAGTTCTTTTTTCGGTACAGCAAAACGAATAGCAGGAACACGCCCTTGAGCTCGCAATTCTATTTTTTCAGCGTCTGTTAAGTTCTTACATTTACCTGAATAAACGTGAGCAACTTTATTCTTGACAGACGCTTCTTTTTCGGCTTCAAGTTCTTCGTTAGTGCAAAAACACTCATAAGCTAAACCTGCGTCAATTAATTTTTGTGCGTATTTTGGATAAATATCGAACCTTTCAGATTGTTGATAAGGTCCAAAATTACCGCCAACATCGGGTCCTTCGTCCCATGACAATCCTAATGCTTTCAAGCTATCGTAAATATTTTGAGTATATTCAGGATTGGAACGTTCTAAATCTGTGTCTTCTATTCTTAAAACAAATTTGCCTCCTGATTTTTTAGCAAATAAATAATTAAACAATGCTGTACGTGCGGTACCAACATGCAAATTTCCACTCGGAGATGGTGCTATTCTTACTCTTATATCGTCCATTTTTTACCTCTGTTTTTTAATTTCCCTTACTATAGTCTACAACAAAAGTTTTTGGCAACAAAATTTATTTTTGATTTTTAAAGGATTGTACGACAAAGCCTGAAAGAAAAAAATGACTTTAACAATAACTTCCTCTATTCTTGTAAATAATTCTAATAAAACAATTCTTAAAAACGATTTATCTGCAGTAACGAATGATAATGCAAGAAATGAAACTGTGCCCATACAAAAAGTTTTCGCTCAAAATCTGTTCAGTACGATAAATTTTAAGCAAAATAAAAAATCTACAATTACTTCACTTGTAGAGCAAAATTTAACAAATGAAGAATTTATTTCTAAATTAAATGAAATTTTGAAAAACGAAAAAGACAGAAATGATTTTTTTGATGATTTATTTTCAAATATATCTACGTCGAAACAGCAGTTTGCTAAACTAAAAGAAAAAAATGGTGAAAATGCACTTTCTACTATTTTTAGTAGAAACAAAGATTACGAACAAGCGTTTTTAGGATATATGAATTCAAAAATAGAGAACGCTAAAAATATTGATGACGTGATAAAAATACGACCTGATATAAACGAAGAAACATTACGCAAGGTCGCTTTAAAAAATACCTTTAAAGATAGTATAGTTCTAGGGAAACTTCCTACTTCTATAAGTGAAAAAGATTTTACTGAATTGGTCAAATACATACAGACTCAAATAAATAATTTTAATGAATTTTTGCTGAAAGATGATTTCTCGTTCAACTCAAGTGAAGACAATACTTTTAAATTGAAGATATTAAAAAAAGGGTGTACTTTGAAACATGTCTTTGAATTAACAACAAAAGAAAACGAAAAATTTGTTTTAAAAGTTGAGCCGGCACGTCGAGGAAAAATTGATTTTCGTTGTCCTACAACACTTTTAAATTCAGCGCTAATAGACCGCTATGCCACATTGCATGGCTGTGAAGGAAGCGCAACATTGTACTATCACAACGAAGATTTAACTGCTTCTTTATATGAAAAAATTGAAGGTGACAAAACAGCAGCTTCCTCCGATAACACGCAAAACACTGATTTTTCACCTATCTCAGAGTTAGGTCTGTCTTTTTCAGATACTTTCGGAAAAGATAATTTTTTCTTCAAAAATGGAAAAACTATTACCGTTGACAGTGACCATGTAACCTACTACCCACTATTTAATACTCCTTATCATACACCTTATACCGCACCGTTTTTAGATTTAATGTATTGTGCATTCTAGTCTTTAAAGATTTTTAAATTTTAGATTAATTTAATATCATCACGCATTTTAATAATTTTTGCAGGCGCACCTGCGACAACGGCATTAGCAGGAACATCATGAATTACGACAGCATTAGCACCAATTATTGCGTTGTCACCAATATTGATACTTCCTAGAATTACAGCCCCTGCGCCTATTATTACGTTGTTCCCTATAGTCGGATAATTCGATGCAGGGAAGTCATTTCCTCGAAGCCCAGAGTGTTTTAGACCGATAGTGGCATTTTGATGTATAGTGCAATTATTGCCTATTGTGACTTTACTACCTATAATGATACCGACTGGGTGGGGAATTCTTGTATTTTTTTCGTATAGTAATTTTTCAAGATCATACTGGATATCACAAGCAAAAAATAACCTTATAAAACTCCAATTACCAAGGTCTTTTCTTTTATGCTTTAATAAAAACGTTTTTATGAATTGGCGTGAACGAAACAAACATTTTTTCATTTCAAATATCCTCTAATTTTTTCGGCTGCGACTTTAGGGTTACTGGCGTTCATTATAGCACGTACAACCGCAATTCTGCAAGCGCCTGTATTAATAACTTCCTCACAATTCGTTTCATCAATTCCACCAATGGCATAAAAGGGAATTTTGATATTTCCACTTGCCCACTTCACGTAGTCGAGTCCGACAGGGGTTCTACCGGCTTTCGTCGGCGTAGCAAATACAGGACCGACCCCAATATAATCAGCTCCATTTTTTACTGCGTCCTCAGCCTGTTTCGGCTCATGAGTGGAAATTCCTATAATAAAATTTTCGCCTAAAATTTTTCTTGCATAATCTATTTTTATATCGTCCTGACCCAAGTGCACGCCGTCAGCTTCAACGATTTGTGCAATATCAATTCTGTCATTTATGACAAATAATGCATCGAATTCTGAGCAAAGAATTCTTATTTTTTTGCCCAATTCTATTATTTCATTTGCCGGACGTCTTTTTTCACGTAGTTGAACTATTTGGACTCCGCCTTGTAATGCGGCGGCTATTGCGTCCAAAAAGTCGTTATCGTTTTCAAATTTATCTGAATTTGTAACTAAATAAAGTTTTTTATCTTTTAATTTAAAATGATTGATTTTCATAGCTAATTTTTCCCACATTAATCTTTCAATAGTGTACGACTCATATCGAGCTGTTTCATAGACATTTTTACATTCAGAACTGAGCGAGACAGAATATTCTGCTAACGCTCTGAGCGCTTGTTGCAAACGTTTTATATTGGCTTTAAAAATATTTTCTATAGAAGTTTTTTTAGTAGGATTTAAAATATCAACACCAATATCGTTTTCAGTATCTCTTGAAGCTAATAAAAGTGCGTAATGCTTTTCGCATGAAGTTGAAATTTTGTGTCTCAGATTTTTGAGTTTTTCGGCTAAATCCTTCTCATTTAGTTCAAAACGAGCTATTTCCTCAAGTACTCTTGCGGCTTCAGTTGCTCTATTTATATTTACATCTATAATTCTGTGCATAATAAAATACCCTACCTGATTATATAACAAAGTAGCTACAAATTCGTAAAAATTCAAATAATTATAGTAATTATTTACATCAGAAAGTTTAAAAATGGCTTTATTCTTAAAAAAACATAACTATAAAAATCTTGCACAAGAGGAGCTTATTTATAATGCACAAAATGATGACTTGTACGCTTTAGAAGAACTTATCAAACGTGAACAAAGAAATGTTTATGCGACTCTTTATTATATGGACGATGACAAGGAGGATATTTTAGATTTTACTCAAGAAATTCTTTTTAAAATGACGAAAAATTTGAAAAATTTAAAAAGCCCAAAGGCATTTAAAAGTTGGCTTAATCATATTATTATAAACCACTATTACGACATCGTCAGAAAAAAAAATAAACGCCCTCAACTCGTTCCGGTTGAGCAAATAAATGATGATAATATTGCTTACACGCCATATACAAATGTGCTTATTGATAAGAAAAAAAAACCTGACGAAAATTCTCTGTCCAAAGAACTCGATAATATAATTGCTAATGCGATAAAACAATTACCTGAACAACTTAAACTCGCTATTATTTTGCGTGAATTTCAAGGACTTACGTATGATGAAATCGCCGAAATAACTGAAACTAATATAGGAACGGTTAAATCTCGTATAGCACGTGCCAGAAATAGATTACAAGAAAATTTGAAAGAATATATAAAATAATGAGGAGCTTTTATGCATAATGATTTAATTTGTTCACGAATAAACTCAATGCTTTCTATGTATATTGACGGAAAATTATCTCCGATTGAAGTTGAAATAGTAGAAGAACATCTACGAGTATGCGAGTCATGCAAAAAAAAATACGAATACCTTAAACAGCTTATTACTACGTTAAAATCAGCTTATAAACAAGACCAAAATATAGATGAAATAAAATCAGCTGATTTTAAAATAAAGGAATACGAATATTATAAACAAAACCTTTCAGCTTATTTGGATAATGAGCTCGATTTCGAAGATAGCGTAAGATTTAAAAAATACATTATAAAAATACCTCTAGCTCGACGTGAATTGCAAAAATATTTTGATTTGCAAAAAATGCTTAAAACTAATTGGAAAAATAATCAAAAACAATTAAACCAAGATTTTTCAAAAATTATCATCAATGAACTTTACAAAGACAATAAGTTGTTACATACAGAAGTTTGGGTAAAAGTTGCTGCTGTGCTCATCATGTTACTAACAATCGGTGGTTTGAGCGTTATTTATTATTATGCAAATTATTACAATCAAACTCCACCGTTTTTTGTATCATGAGATTGATACAAAAAAAATGGTGCAAAATTGTCTGCACCACTTCTTTTTGATTATTTTTTTATTATAAAATCGAACTTGTAGCCTTTTTTATGTACAAATTTAATCCTATAGATTTAAAGCTGCTATTGTCATTTTTTAATTCAAAAACTTCTTTATTAAGCTCATTAATTTTTTGTCTAAGACTCTCATTTTCAGTTTTGCAACGGATAAGTTCGACAACGACTTCGTCCATTCCATCAAGTTTTTCGTCAATTACTTGAGAAATTTTGCTAACAAGTTTATTTTCAATGCTATTGAGTGTTACCGCTAAGCTATCAGACTCTTTTGATAAATTATGCATGATAGTTTCACTTTTTCTTGACGTAACAGGATAATTAACAATCTTAGAAACATCCGACTTTGCCAATGAATTATTATGCAAAGTTTTAATCCTTTTCAAAACTTCCACGTCTTCTTTTGAAAAATAAGTTTGACCTTTTACGTCTTTCTTCGGAATAAGTGATATCTGACGACACAAATCAGCTATTTCTTTGTTATCTATTCCCAACATTCTTCTAACCATTTTTGGTGTGAGTTTCTCGCCGTTTTGAGCCGGCAGCTTCTCTATACAAGTTTCCAAAATTTTACCCTCTTTTTTAAATCCCTCTGAAACAAAATTATATTACTTTTAGTGATATTATATTCAAAACTTTTACTAAAGAAAACAAATTTACATATTTTCTTTACAAAAAGTTAAGCATTAAATGTTATTTATCTCAAAAGCTACTATAATTTAAAAAAAACACCTGAAAATCGCTCCGGAACATGCTTTTTTTATTAAAAAAATATGTAAATTTTGTAACGTTTTTTCCTGAATTTGAAATTTAGACTTAAAAATTGTGTTTATATAAGTACGGTTAAAAAACGTGGATATAAAAAAGGAGTAAATTATGCCTATTTCTGGAGTACATTCATCAACGCAAACATTGCCTCCCTCTACCGCTGGTTCAGTAGCATACAGTGCACCCTCTAGTTCATCATGCTTTTCAGGTGTTTCTGGTTCTTCTGATTCAGGTAGTAGCTCAGTGAGCTTCACTGCATAGATTAGTTTGTGAAACAAGTAACACACGGTATTTTGATTTAAAAAAAGTATTTATTGGAGTATTTATATGGATGAAAAAAGAATCGCAAGATGTTTGCTGATTAGCTTGCTTTCCATGCTGGCATTTGCTTTTGTGCTGACTATGTATAGCACAAATGGTGGTGATGCTGATTTGCAAACCGAAAAAGATATTGCATGTTTCAGTGCATAATCTTTAAAAATTAATGACCTAGAAAGAAAAAGAGTTCAAAGTGCTTGAATGGGGTAATGTTAACATTATCTCATTCAAGTGTTCTAATTTTTGTTAAAAACTAAGTCGTACTTTTGTTTCTTTATCAAAAAATAAAATGCACTCAGGATTAAAAGAAATAGTCATTTCGTTCGACAATTCTGTATTAGCCGGAAGTTTTGCACAACAATTTGCACCATGCACGGTGAAATAAATAATTTTTTCACTGCCCAACATTTCAGATATGTCTATTTTTACTGTTATTTTTACAACACCATCAACTGAAAAATGCTCAGGTCGAATACCTGCAATAATTTCTTTTTTATTGGTTAACAATATTTTTTGTTTTTCAGTAAGAGGAACTTCAGTGTTATTTATAAAAAATTTATTTTCTGCAATTTCAACAGGGATAAAATTCATTGCTGGTGAGCCAATAAAACCACCAACAAAAGTATTCGCTGGATAGTTATAAATATCTTCCGGCTTCCCGACTTGTTGTATAACGCCCTTCTCTATAATCGCAATTTTATCACCCATAGTAAGTGCCTCGGTCTGGTCATGCGTCACGTAAATAAATGTCGTTTGCAATCTTTCATGTAGTTTCTTTATCTCCGAGCGCATTTGAACACGTAATTTCGCATCTAAATTCGACAACGGTTCGTCCATCAAAAAGACCTTTGGTTGTCTTACAATTGCACGACCTAGTGCAACACGCTGACGTTGACCACCTGAAAGTTGTTTAGGTTTTCTACTTAAGTATTCGTTCAGGTCTAAAATTTCCGCAGCTTCTTTCACTTTAATTTCGATTTCTTTTTTGCTCATGCCTTTCATTTTTAAAGGAAACGCAATATTATCGTACACGCTCATGTGCGGATACAATGCGTAATTCTGAAAAACCATCGCAATATCTCTGTCCTTTGGGTGTACATCGTTTACGCATTTTTTACCTATAAAAATCTCACCGTCTGTAATTGTTTCTAAACCTGCAACCATTCGTAGCAAAGTCGATTTGCCGCAACCAGAAGCACCAACAAGAACCAAAAATTCTTTGTCTTTAATTTCTAAACTTACATCGTCTATAACTTTTTTTTTGTCATAAATTTTGCTTACGTTTCGCAAAATGACGTCAGCCATTAATATTCTCCGATAACTCTGTCTTTATAATAAAACTTATTCTTATTCCTTGCAAGCCATAAGTATCAATAAACATCGTGCCACCTAAATATTCTGCAATGTGCTTTGCAATCGCTAAAGCTAGCGATGTTTCAATACATTTTTTTGTGTTTTTAGAGAGCTGGATGTATGGCTCAAAAATATTTGTCAATTCGTTTTGTGCAATATCAAAGGTATTATCGCTAAAGTTAATCATAATATATGACTTCTCGTCGTATACAACATTGGCTGCACTAACACCATGAATATCCAAAATTGTTTGTGCGGGGTGCGACACTGTTATATTGACTGTATCGTTGCAACTATGTTTAATCAACACCTTTAAAATGTTTTCTATAG
>CAZTVM010000078.1:0-8864 GCA_964617065.1 uncultured Muribaculaceae bacterium | reverse complement strand
CTATCATTAGAGGAGCGACTAAACCTGTACCTAACGCTGTAACAAGACATGTTCCCCATTCACCCTTTAAAAATGTTGAAGTAGAGCTTAACCATCGAACCGATTTAGGCATGTTTTTAAAAATTTGTGCACCTTTTTCTTTAACAGATATTGCATTTTTTGCAATTCTAAGAAAATCAGGTGGTGCACCTTTAAATGAAACCGACGAGTCAACCTGTTTATCTAAGTTAACTTTAGTTGAAAGCCCATCAGTCGCAGCACAATACGGAACTCTGCCGCATAAAACGTCATTACGAACTAACATTTTGACCTACCATTATGTTCCCTACCTACCATTAAATACATTCACACATACAAAACTTATACACAAAATATTTTGCTAGTTTCTGCAGAAATTCTTTACATTCTTAATATAACTCGAATAGTTTTATATGTAAACAATGTTGCGCATTTTTCTGTAAAAAAAATTAATATTTCTGTAAACTCATACAGAGCAAGAGTTTTTAGAACTTTACAAATGGATTTTTAACTTACTAAAGAGAATATTTGATAAATTTCGTCGTCAGACAATTCGGTAATTACTTTTTCTCCTTCGAATACTGCTAAATTAGCTAATTCCTTTTTAGTCTTCAACATTTCATTGATTTTTTCTTCAAAAGTCCCGAGATTTATAAGACGATATACCATTACATTTTTATCTTGTCCTATACGGTAAGTTCGGTCAGTAGCTTGGTCTTCGACAGCAGGATTCCACCACAAATCATAATGTATTACATTTGTTGCTTGAACCAAGTTCAGCCCTGTACCACCCGCTTTTAGCGACAAAAGCATCATTTTTTGCGACTCGTCTTTTTCAAATTGTTCCAGCATGTTATCACGTTGTTGGCGGTTCAGCGAACCATGAAAGAAAAGTGGAGTAAAATTCAACTCATCAGCGACAACTTTTTCGAGTATGTGCCCCATTTCTTTGTATTGAGTAAATACAATCATTTTTTCGTTATTTTCGATAATATTTTTGGATAAATCAACGAAACGACTGCATTTTCCTGAAATATCTTTTGAATAATCTCCTGATTTTAAGTACTGATACGGATGATTACAAATTTGCTTTAATGCTGTAATTAACTTGAAAATCAGTCCTCGACGGTTTATACCTGTATTCATAGAAATTTGTGACATTAAACCATTTAAAACTTTTTCATATAAAATCGCTTGCGGTTTAGCTAAATAGCAGTATTCGTCATTCACAATTTTTTCCGGCAAATCAGATATAATGTTTTTGTCATTTTTCAATCGCCTGAGTATAAAAGGAGAAACAGAAAGTTTTAATTTTTCAGCTCTGCTGTATTCTTTAAATTTTTCTATAGGAATAGCATAACTTTTTTGAAAATCACGTAAAGTCCCAAGATAGCCCCGATTTATAAAATCAAAAATGCTCCACAACTCAGTTAAGCGATTTTCAACAGGAGTACCGGTCATGGCTATTTTTATATCAGATTTCAGTGTTTTAACCGCTTGAGTTTGCGCAGTATCAGGGTTTTTGATATTTTGAGCTTCGTCGACTATGACCATGCCCCATTTTTGCTTTTTGAATTTTTCTATATCAATACGCAGAATTGCAAAAGTTGTAATAATTACATCGTTTTTTACATCTAATTCCCGGTCAGCCCCTTGGTAAGATGCAGCTTTTAAATTCGGTGCAAAATTACTTAATTCCTTTATCCAGTTGCCGACTAAAGTTGTCGGGCATATTACAATAATAGGGTCTTTAATTTTCTTCTCGTCTTTTAATTTTAGCATAAGGCTAATTACTTGAATTGTTTTTCCGAGTCCCATATCATCTGCCATACAACAGCCAAAGCCCTTTAGCGTATTTGTCCAAAGCCACTTAAATCCGTTTATTTGATATGGTCGTAATTCCCCGTTTAAATTTTCTGAAATATTAACATTTTCAACTTTGCCTAAATCTTGAATAATTTTTGTGAAGGCTTCGTCATAATCAAAATCATAATCGCCCATTTGTTTAGATAAAGCTGCGTGAAGCAAATCAAATTTAGTCAACGGTTTGCTTTTTTGTAAATTTACACGGTCGAGTATATTTTTGTACTCTTGTTTGTCGAATAAAACGTACATGTCTTTGAATTGGACGAGACCTTCTGCGTCTTTAAACTGCTTTTCAAATTCTTCTAATGTCAATTTTTCTGCACCGATTGCAATTGAATACGAAAAATCCAAAATGTCGTTGAGACTAATAGTTGAGTCTTTGTTGTCCACTAGAATATCATATAAATTGCTCTCTCGGTTTTTTCTGACAGTTGCGTTGATTGATGCACGAGGAACGATAATTTTGTTAAAATCGTCTGGCAAAATCGTTTCTACAGCCGCTTTTTGAAGTTGATAATTAGTTTGAGTTACAAATTTATAAACTTCATTCAATGACAATATGATATTTTCGTCGATACTGTCAAATCTGTCCATAAAATCAGGAAAATAACGAACAATATAATTTATTTGTTTTTCTATATTTTTGAGTGCAATCGATGAATTTACACCAAAAACTTCCTGTTTTTTCTCTAATTCAGAAAGTGTTATTACTTCATCTGTTTTTATATTTTTAATTTGTATATTAAACCTGAATTTGTCTTTTTCCAACTTTTCAATTTTTATCAGTGGAACGATATCATATTTTCCGATACTCATTTCGTCAATCCACTCGGAAATATTCAGTCCTACATCTGTTCTTCTCTCATATCTTTTGTAAGTTGTATTTTTTATAAAATAAAACGCCGAACGTGAGTCCTTAAATTTTGCAGCTTTTACAAACAAAAATTTAAAAATAACATGATTAAAATATTTTTCCAAAAGTAAATTGAATAGTTGACTCTGTGTTTTATTATCGAGATTAATAAATAAATTTTTGGGTAAATCTTTTTCTAACGCTTCAATTGCAGAAATAACCTCTTTGTTGTCAGAAATTAAATCATAGTTTATCGAAAAAGTATTTTCAGAAAGATTAACGACAGGCATAAAATAAAGACGTTCTACTATTTTCATTATTACCTGAGTAAAACAGTTTAAATAATTAAAAGTGCCTGTGCCATCATCAAAGTCTAAAAGTTCTGAAAAGCTATCAAGATAATCCCAAATAACTTCTTCTGAAACTAAAAAACCCTCTGTTTGGACGCCGTCAATATCAATAAAAGTAGAAGAAAATCTGTATAATGAACCTTTCGATTTCAAATAAAATTGAAAATTGTTTATAGGTGTAATAAATGCTTTTAATTCACCTTTGTCAAAAATTAAATAAAATTCAGTTTTACGTATAGGAGTTATATTTGAAGCAAACGCCCCTGCAAATTCGTCTTCAAAAACCTGATACAATGTACTCAATTGTAGCCTAAAATCCCTATTTGGCAAGTCTTTTGGGTTTTCGCTTAAATTTAAAAATAAATCATCTAAATTATTTTTTTTCAAACTTAAATTTTTGTAAATGTTTATTTCTTTTGTCAAAATTAATCTCTTTCCTGTGGTAACAAGTAATTATAACATGTTTTTGTCGTATTTGTCACGATTTTTAAAAGGCAATTTTTTTTGAATAAATGTTTTTATATATGTATAGGAATTAAGAATTATTTTTAGTAGAAAATTAGATTAGTAGAAAAGGAAAAACAATAAATATCAACTTCACGCTATTGTGAAACCTCATGTATCGTATAAATCGTGATTAGACTTCGTGTCAGATAGGAAAAAATGAAAATGGAAGAAAAAGTAAAGGAAATGAAAGCAAAAGAAGGAAATTTAGTCAAAGCAGTAAGAAATTTGTCAACAAAAGTGACTTCACCAATTAAAAGTCAAGCAAAATAGTAGACGGTTTTGCCATACGAGAAGAATTTAAGTTAAATATTTTGCGAGTGCTTTTTTGTCGAATACTTCTACACTGTCTTGACTGTGAATAAATATAATGCAGTTTATCAAAGACTTGAATGTCAAAAAATCATCAAAAGTTAGCTTATGACGTAAATCTTCGATATTGTCAGCCAAAAACTCTGTAATCATTGATTTATTTTTGAATACAAGCGAACTAAAGTAGTCGAGGACGTCTTTAGAAGTTATACCTTCAAAATAAATTATGTCAGGTGATTGAAATTCAATAAAACGCATGGCTTTGTCGATATTGAAACCGATATTTTCGTTTAATTCACATTGGCTTACGTTTTTGAGATTGTATTTAGCTATAGACTCAAGCGTCATTATCGTTTTGTCTTTAGTTGCCAGTGATGACAAAATTGAATAAATAACGTGCGTTTTGCCACTCAAAGATGAACCACAAACCAAGGTAAAACCGGGAGTCAATAGCGAAGTGCTGATTATTTCTTTTTGACGGTCATTTTTTATAATTGCGCTTATATCTTTAGGTGGTTTATAAATTTTTAACAAAATTCTTTCGCCTTGAATTGTTGGAAAGGAAGACACACTCGTTACAAACATTAAATCGTCAACTTTAAAAATCAATTTTCCGAGTTGGGGTATTTCGCTTACAAGTGGGTCAAGGTCTGATAGCATTTTCAATCGTGAAATAAATTGTGTTACCAGCGCTGGTGGAATGAATCCGGTATTTATACTCGAATTTATACTATTTTTGAAATTTACGCCCAAGCCATTTTCTGTGTGCTCTAAAAACAATTCATGGATATTTTGTGTAATTGCTTGTTTTAAAATTGACCGTATCAGGTTTTGGATATGCTCGTCTGTCAAATTATCACTATGTAATTCATCTTTCCAGTCATAGTTCTTAGTGTTATTGGTTGTATAAATTTCTCCGACTGTGTTTTTTGTTTGATAATATTCATCAATTTTTTTCAAAATTGCCGATTCTGATGACAAAACTGCTGATATTTCGCAATCAATATTTTCAGCAATTTTATCTATAACTAACAAATCAAGCGGATCACACATTGCGATAGTCAATTCATTTTCGATTTTAAACAGAGGAATAATCTTATACCTCTGGGCATCATTGAAACTAATATATTTCAGAGTTTCTTTGTCTAAATGATAATTCTCTAAATCCACGTAAGGAATGTGCAATTTGGCTTCAATAAATTTCAGCAAACTTTCTTCTGTTATCAAATTAGAATTTATTAAAATTTGACCAAAATTGACATTTTGAGAATTAGCAATTTCTTCTGCTTTTTCGATTTCTTCGTAACTTATTAAATTGTTGCGAACGAGGTCGTACTTGAGCTTATCTAGCGTTTTATTTTTAACAAATTCCATAATTTATCCCAAATACTCTTTGACTTTTTTTATTACATAATCAAGTTCAAAAGGCTTTGTTATATATTCATCTGCGCCTGTTTCTTCTCCTATGGCTTGGTCTTCAATTTGTGAACGAGCCGTTATCATTAATATTGGAATGTTTTTGTAATTATTGTCATATTTCAGTAAACGACTTATTTTAAATCCATTCATTTTTGGCATCATTACGTCTAAAATAATTAAATTGGGTGAAGTAGTTTTTGCTAAAGCCAGCCCTTCTTCGCCATCAAACGCTGTTAGGCACTCATATCCTTCTGTTTCCAAACTAAATTGCAATGTCTCTACTATGTCTTGTTCATCATCTATAATTAATATTTTTTGTGTCATAATCCGTAACCTCACTGTATAAGACTTTTATATGTTTCATCTAATTTCGATAAAACTTTTTTCATATCATTTTCATCTTCGGGATAAACTGCTTTTGAATATACTATAGCACATTTGTCAGCGGTAATACCGTTTTGTAACAAAATTGACTCTAATTTTTTCATTATAAAATCAACAGCAAACTTGTCGGCACCGAATATTCTCATTGTGCAAATTTTTTCATCACTGGAATTTTTTTCGTAAAACTTTAAATCACCTGATTTCGTAATAATCTCAGGTTCTTTTTTAATCTTTTCTATGATTGAAAAATCACAATTTAAAGACTCTTTAATTCTCAAAAAAGCTAAACTGGTTTGTCTCGCTTTTGCTTTTTGTAATTCTTGCAATGAATCCAGTTTGAATTTAGTTTCATCGTTTAATAGTGGGAAAGCTACATAAAATGTTGTGCCTACATTGATTTCACTCTCAAACCAAATGTAGCCAAGATGTGCTTCTGTTAATTGTCTTGCGATAGGTAAGCCTAGTCCTGTTCCTCCGATTTTTCTTGTCATCGAATTTTCTATTTGTTGGAATTCGTCAAAAACTTTCTGTCTGTCTTCGTTTTTTATACCTATCCCTGTGTCGACTATTTTTATTAAAAAATACTCTCCTGTCGGAATTATTTTATTTGTATTTTCGATTAAATCAAGGTTTATTGAGTTTGCACTGATAATACAAGAAGAAATAGTCACATTCCCTTTTTCTTCAGTAAATTTTATTGCGTTTGAAACTAAATTTGTCAAAATCTGCTCTACTTTTAGTGAATCTGCATAAACATATTCAATTTCTTGTTCATTATCTGTGTTGTTTTCAAAAATTAAGTTTATGTTTTTTTCATTGGCTAATCCACTAAAAGTATTTTTTAAAAAATCAAATGACTGGTTGAGATTAAACTTTTCAAAAATTAAATCCATTTTGCCAGCCTCAATCTTTGATAAATCTAACAAATCATTTATAATCGCACCTAAACGTAAAACATTTCTTTTGGCGTTGTTTAAAAATTTTTGTCCATGTTCGTTTAATTCACCTGTTTTACCTGAAATAATTATATCAAGCGAATTTTTTATTGCTGTCAACGGAGTCCTTAATTCATGCGATACAATTGATATAAATTCAGACTTCAATCGTTCTAATCGTTCAAGTTTTACATTTGTATTTTTTATTTCTTCATACAAAAGTGCACTTTCAAGTGGAATTGAAACCTGTTTAGTTAGGGTCTGAAAGCATGTCGCATCTTCTTGTGTAAAATCTGTTTCTTTAAAAACTTCTATAAATCCGAAAAAATTTTCGCCTATATTTATCGACGAAAATAAATTATCATACTTGAAAATGTTTAAATCATACTCGTTAAAGCTGTGTTTTATATATTTTAAAACTTTTATATTTTCATTGGTAATTTCTATCGGCAATTTTTGATTGTTAAACAAACTTTTGTAAGTTAAAATTCCTCTCAAAATAATCGCATTTTCTAATCTCTGAGAAAGCGGATAAAGTGAATTTATAATCAATTCGACCCCTTTATTATTGTCAACTATAAAAGCGTAAGATATTGAGTAGCTTAAACTCTTTTCAAGCCCGTCAATCATTATATTTATAAGTTTTTTCTTGTCAAGTGAACCCGCCAGTTGAAAACTCGTGTTGTAAAGCGCATCGAGTTGATACAAACTTTTTTGTAAATCTGAATTATTTTTTACCAGTGAATTGAGCATTTTCTTGTTTTTAATTTGCGCTTTGATGGTCGCTGCAAGCATTTCGTATTTCGCATTTGAGTCATATTGCCAAAATGCACTTGCTAACTTCATTGCATCAGCAGGGGCTGAATCTTTAAACGTCAGTATTATTGGAATATTTTCTTTATTTAAAAAAAGTTTATTTTTTTGAAGCTCGTAAACGCCCTCGACAAAATCTGAATTTAGCACAATTGCCTGAATATTATTTGCTTTTAAATTATTTGTTATTTTAGTTGCAACTGTGATAAACTGACACGTAATGTCTTTAAATGCTCTTTGCAACAACTGTGCTTCATTTTTATCAATACAATCTGTAATATATAAAATTTTTGTCATAATCCCTTTTTCCTTATTATCAATTTTACCAACATTTTTAGCTTATGTTGATTTTTTATACAAAATTTAACATTAATTTATGACAAAAAAGAAGCTGATTTTACTCAGCTTCTTTAAATCTGTAGATTGCTTAAGCGTTATTAAGACTGAATTTTGTCAACAACACCAGCGCCAACAGTACGTCCGCCTTCACGGATAGCAAATCTCATACCTTCTTCGATTGCTACAGGAGCGATTAATTCAACTTCCATAACTACGTTGTCACCAGGCATAACCATTTCACCTTCGAATTTGATTGAACCTGTAACGTCAGTTGTACGGATATAGAATTGAGGTCTGTAACCAGGGAAGAATGGAGTATGACGTCCGCCTTCATCCTTTGTCAATACATATACGTTAGCCGTAAATTTAGTGTGTGGGTGGATTGAACCAGGTTTTGCAAGAACTTGACCACGTTGGATTTCAGATTTATCAACACCACGAAGCAAAGCACCGATGTTATCACCAGCTTGACCTTGGTCTAACAATTTTCTGAACATTTCAACACCGGTTACAGTTGTTTTCTTCGTTTCACCAAAACCAACAATTTCAACTTCTTCACCGACTTTTACTGTACCACGTTCTACACGACCTGTAGCTACTGTACCACGACCTGTGATTGAGAAAACGTCTTCGACTGGCATTAAGAATGGTTTGTCTAATTCTCTTTCAGGTGTAGGAATATATGCGTCAATAGCGTCTATCAATTCCCAAATTTTATCAACCCATTTGTCATCACCACGTTTTACATTTGGATTAGCTTGAACTGCTTCTAATGCTTTTAATGCTGAACCTCTGATGAATGGAATGTTGTCTCCGTCAAATTCGTATGAAGTTAACAATTCACGAGCTTCCATTTCAACTAAATCAAGCAATTCTTCATCATCAACTGCATCACATTTGTTCATGAATACAACCAATTTAGGAACACCAACTTGACGTGCAAGCAAAATGTGTTCACGAGTTTGAGGCATAGGTCCGTCTGTTGCTGAAATAACAAGAATACCACCGTCCATTTGAGCAGCACCTGTAATCATGTTTTTAACATAATCGGCGTGGCCTGGGCAGTCTACG
>CAZTVM010000077.1:6736-9206 GCA_964617065.1 uncultured Muribaculaceae bacterium | reverse complement strand
CTAGTTGTTTATCTGCCAAAAGATCAAGAGTATAAATAACCTCTGGTTTCTGTTGTGGGAATACCAGAATCTTCTTTTTTGCCATTATGACTCTTTTCAGAATTAAACCCTTTTCTTTTTCCTGCAACACTAAAATCTTGGCAAGGAAAACCACCTGTTACTATATCAATATTTTCAGGAAATTTATATTCCCCTTTTCGATAGGCTTTTACAAGATCAACAATACTTTCTAAATGAAAGACGTTTCCATTGTAGCCGAATTTTTTAAAATATGAACTCCAAGCCGTTTTTGCTATATTTAAAATGTCGTTTGCGAAAACCAAGTTGAAAGATGTTCCTTGCAATTCAACATAGGTTCCATTTTGTTTTTTTATCCAATCAGGGTGAATATTCTCGTTAATGCAGGCTTTAGGGACTTGAAAATGCCCTTCAAAACCCAAATCCATACCGCCACACCCACTGAACAGTGAAAGTACTTTTTTATTTTTAGTTTTAGTTTTATGTTTACTTTCATTTTCCATATGCTAATTATACATTAAAAATTCGAGATTAATGGGTTTGTGTTAGAATGTTAAGTATAAACGAGGTGAAATCATGGCGGACATATATACTCATTTAAGAGAATTAGGTGTAGCTTTCTTCTTTTTTTCAAAGAAATCGATAGAAGTTATTACTCCTGCATACTTTTTTGAAATTTGCTCAAAAAATATAGAAATTCATTGTGATTTTAATATCAAAATGATTGCAAGAAATAAAAATGAATTTACCACAAGAGAAAAAGAAACGATTAAAAATGCTGAAAAATTAGCCGAAGCCATAAAGAATAATTTTAAAATCAGTAAAAACCCTAAAATTATTTGGGTTGGGTGTGATACTCAGTCTGATTCGCCTATAGATTTAATAATTGATGATTATAAATTTTCACTAAAAGAAGAAAGTTTTATCATCGAAAATATGGGACTGTATAAATTGTTGAATATTTTATTGGATACAGATAAATACTCAACAGGAGTCCATGTTTTCAAAGAATTTGCATATAAAGAGTTTGATAGTTGGTTTAACACTACCTGTAATTGTCTACTAAAAGTAGGTCCTGAGAAATTTAGAAAAAACAAGCCTAATAAATATAACGTCTTAGGGTATATAGATAATTATAATATTTGCTTAGAATATTCAAAAGATAATAAAATCACTCTGGAAAATATAAAAAACATTACTTATCAAGAATTTGAAGATATTACAAACAGCCATTTAAGAGAATATGTATTCAGCAAATGGATAAAAGAAAAAGTTGAAGATGAAGAAGATTATATAAGGGCTAAAAAATATTGTGCAGTTAAAGCTGGTGAAAATTTATTAAAACTTGTTAAAAATAGGGAGAAAACATCACCGAAGTTATTAAGAAGATTTTTTAGGATTATGGATGAAGAATATTACTACGCAAAAACAACAAATTATTCTTTAGAAATATACAAAGTTCCGTTTTCTAAAGAAGCTGCTGAAAATATTATAATAAATAGTCTTGATATTGATGTTCCAAAATCACAATTGAATTTTTTCACAGAAATTGTTAATTTGAAAAATGGTAACAACATTGTGTTTAGAAATGAATTGCGATATTCTCACGGACAATTTAACGGCACACCGGAAGTAAAATGCTATATAAAAAATGGTGATTTAACAACTATGTATGAAAAAATAGTTTAATTTATGTCCTTTTGTTTCTTCTTCCTTTGGATATTGGCTTTTCTTAAGCCTTTCATTGTAATGTGTTCCATATTGGAAGGAGCAGGCATGGAAGAAGTTAAAAGCTATAATTTTGAAGAAAGCGGATTGCGAGCAGAGGCTGGAGGGCTTGCGATGAGCAAGACCGAAATGCCGTTTAATGCGAGCAACCAAGTAGAATTTAATAAAATTGAAAAGTTGGCGGACAGTATTTACAATATCAGCGTTGTTTTGGACTATTTTTGTAGCAATCAGAGAGAGATTGAGGAATTATATAATCTAACACCGATTATCAAAAATTAAAGGGAAAAATCTGATATTTTGAATACAATCTTTATAAATTTTGGAGTCGATGATTTTGAAGATAAAAATGAACTTCAATACCCCTGTTTCATTCTATCTAAAGATAATTGCAAATAGCCAAAAATTCTCGTGTTAGCGAATGGACATTTTTCACGTTTCGCAAGCTCAACGGAAAAAGAAGTCAAAAGTTGTTAAATCCTCGTATTTCGTGAGTTAATATTATACTTAGCATAAATCATCGTTTCTAAAAATTTAACTGCTCAAAAACGTCTTATTTAAAATTTACAAACAGCCATTTAAGAAAAATTTTTGTTTTATACTTAAAAAATGGAAAAAACTTGGTTAAATAACATCAAAATTGAAGATCTGACGAATGAGGATTTAAAAACTGTCGCCGAAAAATGCGGCATTGAAGTTGTAATCTCTCTTTTAAAACACATGC
>CAZTVM010000077.1:4445-6726 GCA_964617065.1 uncultured Muribaculaceae bacterium | reverse complement strand
GAGCAAATATACATTCCCACAAAGGCTTTTTTGAATTTGCGAAATAAATACATCAAAGAAAAATATGACGGTACAAAAATGTGTATGAAAGAGCTTGTTGACGAATTTTGTATCCATGAAAAATATATAAGGAAAATTATAAATAAAACCGATTAATGCTTAATAAATTCATCCAAATCAAATTCCGAAAAGTTTGCCATTCTGTATTTTTTAATTTCCGTTTTGGAATATTCTCTTAAAACCCTTCTGTATAGAACTTTCGCAGGTTCGACTTTTCTGTCTATTGCCTTTAAATTATATAATTTTTTAAATTTTTCAATTGCCAATTTTCTTGCTTCTTCCATTGTATATCTGCGATAGGATAAATAAAATTCTTTAAAAAAGAAATAAACTTCGGGCGGAGTTGCTTTTCCCCCTAAGGTCGGTACATTTTTAAATCCATTTCTTAAAAATTCTCGGCGATAATTATTAAAAGTTTTCGGGCTGACTTTAAATTTTTTGAGAGCAATTTCTCGTTCGTAACTATCTAATCCATGAACTTCTCGCATTATTTGCATCATTTTTTGAATTCGTGCTTTAGTTGAAGCACTTGCAAAAAAGTAATTATTATAGCCTTCAATATCTGTTATTTTCCTGAAATAGACTTCCCTTGGAATAATCGGTTTAAACGGAAACGGTTTATCGTTTATCAATAAATCTTCTTGAATTTTTAAATTTTCTTTTATTGCTTTTTCTTTTTCCAATGTAGTCGGGGTATAGATATAACAATCGTTTTTCTTTTCCAACACTCCTTTTTGAGTAAATTCATAAAGCATTTTTTCAACTTCAAAATGCAGACATCCGGTTAATATTTCAATATCATCAACCGTGCAGATGTTCATCTTTTTTGCTATTGTAAGTATTTTTTTCTTAAGTTCACGTTTTTGCATAATTATTTCACTCCTATCAAATCTTTTTCAGTAATTTTTGTATAATTATTCGTTTCTGCAATCATTTCTAATTTATTAACGGCTTTTACAATTTGCCTGAATCGGTTTAGTTTCTTAAAAACCAATGATATGGCACCTTCTGATATATTAACTTCACTCATCGTTTGAATAATTAATGTAACATCTTCAAAATCGAACGGTAAAAATTTATAGACCTCTAAAACTCTGTCAAATAGATGTTTATACCGACTTAATTTTTTATCAGCCATAGCCATACCAACCATTAAAACGGGAACGCCAGTTCTATCGTGCAAATCTCTTAATGTTTCTATCACCGATTGCTGACTTGTAAGATAATCTATTTCATCAACAATTATTGTTCTCGGATTAGCAACTAACAATCTGACAGCTTGCTTGAACAAATCTGAGCAATAATAATCAGGATTTTCTCCCAATTCTTCGACTAAATCAGATAAAAACCAACGGACTGTCATTTTATTTTTTGCCGTCACAATTACGGCATTATTTTGCAATGCCCACCATAAAATTGCATTTGTTTTACCTAAACCCGGTTCGCCATATATCAATCCGATTTTTGGCAAATTTGGCGGTCTGTTTTCTAAACGATTCATCAACGCAATGAACTCTTTGACGTTTTTTGTCTTTACGAAGATTTTTTTCATAAATATTTAACCTCACTTTCTGTATATATTTGATTGTATTCTGTTGTTTTTTCGTATTCTTTCATCCATTTTTTATCAGCATCACTGATTTTCTTTTGGGATAAAAGCCAATCATATCGCTGATATTTGTTTTCAAAAATTGTTGAATTGCTATTTGAATTTGAGTTTAAAACCTCTTTTATTTCAGAGATTTTTTCGGTGTTATCTTCAAACAAATCCTCATCTTCAAGTAAAGGCAGGAATGCTTTTTCTTGTTTCAATTCCTGAATAAATTTTCTCGCCGTTTGTTTTTCAAGCATTTTTTGTTGTTTTAATTTTTGCTTTAAATCTTCAACATCTTTCGGCTCACCGATGTAATTTGCAAGCGGATTGGTCAAAGTTATTCTTTTTGCAATACAGATAAATTTACCTTTTGTCGTGTAAACTTTTATCTGCGACAGGTCAAAAAGACTGTGTTTTATAATCACTCTATCCCTTAATCCATAAAGGTTTTCGTTATAATAATCGAACTTCAAAAATCTTATTCCGTTTCTGCCTATTGTTTTAATTTCAACTGCCATCATCAAATCATCAAGCCTATCAAGGTTTACACCTTCACTTTTTCCGCTTTTAAAAACTTCGCCGATGGTTTTATCTTTAACATTCGGACAAGGTTGTGCGTAGTGAAAT
>CAZTVM010000077.1:1380-4435 GCA_964617065.1 uncultured Muribaculaceae bacterium | reverse complement strand
CATTTGTTGAGCATAATTATTGTCTGCTCAATTGTCGGAATGAAGTTGTTATGATTAGCTTTGTGCCATTTCTCATTTCGCTTCATATACGCCGGTTTGTTATCAATATTCGCCCCGACAAAACTCGGCAATAATCTCTCAAAACTGTCTTGTAATTCTCTGAAAAACCGCTCAATTACTTTAGCTTTTGCATTATATGCTTTCGCTGAAACTGCTTGAATACCGAGGTTTGAAAACAACCCTGAAATACCTTCAAAATAGTTCGCACGGAACGCTTTTCCATTATCTTGATAGCAAAATTGAGGAATTTTACCTAAATTAATAATTGAATTTCTTAACGCACTTGCGATTGCTTGAGTCGATTCTTCAATCATTATCTCAAACCCTACCATGGCACCTGATTTCCAATCTTGATAAGCAATTAATGTCGGGCGACAAGGTTTCCCTGTGAACGGATTAATGACTTGAATTGCAAGCCTATGCCCATCTGCAATTAAAACATCTCCGACTTCTAACATTGAAATATCTCGTGGGATATACGGTACGACTTTATCTTTCAGGGCTTTTGAACCTTCACGTGCAAAAGTCCAAGTGTCAAAATGTAAACGTTTGTAGTTATTTGCAAACCTCCGATAAGTCATATCGCAAGACAAATCTTTCATTCCACGCTCTTTCAAACAATATTTAGTCATTTTGGTTGCTTTACCGATATTGTATTGATTGGGATTGAGCAAATATTTTAAAAACATATTTTCTTCAATGGGTTTTAAAGCTGTTTTAATCGTCTTTTGACCGAAAGTATAATCATTAATTAAAATCTGCCAATTATCTTCATTGATTTCAAGTTTTCGATTCCACTCATAAATTGTACCGATAGCGACTTTGCCGACTATTTCAAAAAGATTTTCATACAAAAGTTTTTGATTATACATTTGTAAAAACTCTTTTCCCGCACCGGTTTTACTTTTTTTATTTTGTCTTCGATATTCATTCCATTTTAAAATGAGCTCATATTTAGCGAGTGCAAGCCGTTTTTCGCATTCAGGTACTTCAACACATTTTTCTGCGAGCGGATGTAAAATTTCGGGCGACTGTGTTACTTTTTCTCTAACATTTTCTTCCAAAGTTGTTACTAAAACCTCATAACTTTTTGCAATTTTTCTAACCACATATTTGTTTTTTGCTATTGATTTTCTAACAGCTCGTTCAGAAATGTTTTTAATTTCTGCTAACTTTTTTGTCGTAATCCATTGATTTGAAGTCATATTTAATCTCCATGGTTGTGTCATACTTTAGCTCGCAATCAGTAATTAATCGAGCCTTTCTGTTTTAAGAGAAACACAACTTATTGATTCAAATCAATTGAACTTTTTCATCCCAAAAGTTCACAAAACTTTTGGATATTAAAAAAATATTTTGAAATTTACGGAACTAAAGGGAACTAAACAAGTTCCGCATACGGTTCCGTTTGAAAAAATTAATTAATACATAAAATTTTATTTATTATTTTTCTAAATTCGAAATTTAAAATTTAAGTTTTGTTAAAAAAGTGGTCCCGTTTGGTTCCGCATAAATGGTTCCGTTTAAGTTCCGTTTGCTCCGGAAAAATATTTTTTCTGGCTCAAGTGTTACTAAATTTTTGTAAAAAGTAATAAAAAGGTAATTCAGCATTTAATCAAACGTTATAAAGGTTTAAGGCATACTGCCTGATTTTTTCGAACCAAAATAATCCCTTTCTATACCCCAAATCGTTACCTTTCTCTTTTTCTGTAACCCTAAAATTATCCCCAAAACTCAAACACATCAAACCTCTTAGCGAAGTTCCTCTTTTCTGAAGGTAACTGTGGAAGGACATAAAATTTGGGAAAGATGCGTATTTGTTGAAATGTAAACGCTTTCATCTACAAGGGGAAGCAATACGATTGAGTAATTTTCACGTCCTATTTGCATCATAGCCTCAAACCTAAATATATCAAAGAAAATGGCAAAAATGCTCGGATTTTAGATGGACAATTTTTGTATAAAAATCGGACAATCCGGACTCTTTTTAAATTAACTTTCGACAGTCGTGAAAAGTGCCAAAAACCCACACAACAAGTAAACAACAGGCATAAAAAACGTCTACAATTTTACCTCCACTATGTTCGTTCATTTATATTTACCAATCTTAATCTTAAATTCAGTTTAATATTATTATGACTGATTAATTACAGCAACATAATGTGGTAAAATTACAAAAAAAATGCTACTATTAGCAAGTAGTTTGAAGGTAGGCTTTTTTATGAATAATAACAAAAAAGATTTAAGAGCATTCACTTTGATAGAGTGCATAATCGTCTTGATTTTAATTGGAGTTGTTGGCGCTATTGCATTTCCTATGTTTTTGAAAAAAGACCAAATTGAAATTTCAAAATATTATGAAGCATACCGTCTTTTACATGAAGCTGCATATAAGGTCCGGCTTATTTCGCCGACTCAAAATGTCCGTGTAGTGCGAAGTACTGACAGTAATTGGTATAATACTTGTGACTACTTTGCTGACATTATTTCGATTATCGGCGAACCGACAGAGCGCCCCAAAAATTTTCAAGGTGATTTTATAGAAAATTTTGGGTTAAGGCATTCAGGTTGTTCAGATACGGCTACTGCTACTGATTTAGAAGCTTTCGACTCACCAACGGCAGCAAGCTTGAACTTTATTACTATAAATGGTCTACGATTTTATGGAATAAGTGGAGCCTACCCTACGCTACAGCAACCGGAAAAGCTAATGAGCAACGAAGAAGCTGATACTCTTAATCCTCCAAGACGTCAATATCGTAATATTTATGTTGATGTAAATGGTATACCTTCTAACCAAGATAATGGACGATGTAACGACGTATGCAACTGTGCTCAAAATAATGATGGAGTTACTGAACATAATAATTGTCAAACTTGTTACAGTTGTCTTCGTGACAAATACGGAGTTTATAAATTCAGATTGTACAAAAACGGTGCAATTGAACCGATGACCGAAAGAAATACTGCAGGTAATGCTTTAGAAAACAGGCAT
>CAZTVM010000077.1:0-1370 GCA_964617065.1 uncultured Muribaculaceae bacterium | reverse complement strand
CATGCGAACTATGCCTATTATAAATTAAGTTTTATCAGAAACGGAGAAACTATAACACCTAATGAAAGATTTGCTACATACGCAGAAGCTCGAGCCTACAAACTGCCTGCGAATTCACAAACATTTAGATACAGCGAAATAGGCGCAAATTTTAATACAGAATGGCGCACAATTACATTAGCTCAACCATGTCTTAATTTCCGCACTCAAAACGCAGATGGTACTTTCTTTAATAATTTTATGGAATTAGACTGTGAAATACTACCTGTAACGGCTGCCCCTACTTTAAAGTAAGGATTTAGCACTACCGATAGGATTTTTAAATTAAAATTGGGCGTGAAGGGAGTCGAACCCCCACACATTGCTGCGCTAGATCCTAAGTCTAGTGCGTCTACCAATTTCGCCACACGCCCATATTCAAGTTTCACGTTTTTCAATTTACAACAGAATACTGTACAGGTCAAGAAAGAATATTATTGTTTTACATAAGAATGGTAATTTTCAACCGCATCATCATAAAGTTTTTTTAGACTATTTTCGACTTTCAGTCTGTATTCTTCAACTTGATCCTTTGTTAATTCGTTAGGTACATATATAGGCTCACCATAAACGACAATAGTTTTAATAGCAAAAATTGCAAACCTGAACTCGTCCCATGTGTTAAATTTTAAAAACAATGGCGACGGACAGTACCAAACAAAAGGAACGATTGGCACTTGAGAAAGTTTCGCTAAGTGTACTATTCCTTGTTTTACTATACGTTTTGGTCCTCTAGGTCCATCAATAGTCAAAGCAACACTGTTATTTTGTTCTAATTTTTCTAATAATTCGAGTGAGGCTTGAACGCCACCTCTGGTTGCTGAGCCTCTTACGATTTTTAGCCCGACAGCATTGCTAGCGGCGGTAATTATATTTCCGTCATTTGACTGACTTACCAGTGAATATAAGTGCTCATGGTCAGGTATAGACCATATTGCACACTGGTGAGCATGCCACAACGCAAATATGCATGGAAATGTATTTTTAGGGTAATTAATGATTTTCATTCTGGTAAAAATACGTTGGAATAAAAACAGACCAACCGCCATTAATGACAATGGCACAACTCTTAATTCTTTGTAAGATAAAAATTTCTTTTTCTTTATGCTCATGATTTCTAATTATAACACAAAAAAATTTAAAAAGTGTGGCTTATTTTTTTGATTGTGTTAGAATGATTGTGGCAAGTTTATATAGATAAAAGGAGAAAAATTTATGACAAAATATGTATGTTCAGTTTGTGGTTTTACAACTGAAGCTGATATGCCACCTGCTAAGTGTCCTTTGTGCGGTGTAAGCGCAGAAAAGTTCAATAAAGTTGAAGGTGCTGA
>CAZTVM010000076.1:4035-9238 GCA_964617065.1 uncultured Muribaculaceae bacterium | reverse complement strand
ATTTAATTTCATCATTCGTCGCCGCACGAAAATCAGCATCATCTTCAACCAGCGCTAAAACATCATTTATATTAGTAATCAATGATTTCATTTCAGGCACAAATTCAATCAGCCCTTCAGGGATTAAAACAGTACCGAAATTTTTGCCTTTAGCCGCACGTCTAGCTATTATATCAGCCATATAATCCACAATCGATGCTAGTGACATTTGTTTATTTTCAACTTCTTCAGAAATTAAAGTTATATTAGGCTGTGTCTGTAGAGCTACTTCTAATCCGACATGTGTAGCACTTCTTCCCATCAATTTAATAAAGTGCCAGTATTTTTTAGCTGAGTTTGCATCTCTTTGAATATTACCAATCAGTTCAGCATAAGTTTTCGTTGCTGTATCAAAACCGAAAGAAATTTCTATTTGTTCGTTTTTTAAATCGCCATCAATAGTCTTTGGGCAGCCTATAACTTGAATACCTGCTTTTTTATCCAAAAACCATTCTGAAAGCATAGCAGCATTTGTATTTGAATCATCTCCGCCGATAATAACTATACCTGTTATATTCAAATTCTGACATGTGTTCCAGGCTTTCATAAATTGTTCTTCTGTTTCAAGTTTAGTTCGACCTGAACCAATTATGTCAAATCCACCCGTATTTCGATATTCATCAATTATTTCGTTGGTAAATTCTATATACTTACCATCTATAATGCCTAATGGTCCACCTAAAAAGCCATATAATTTATTATTTTCATTAGCTTGTTTCAAAGCGTCATATAAGCCTGCAATTACGTTGTGACCGCCGGGAGCTTGTCCACCTGAAAGGATAACTCCTACATTTCTAGATGATAAAGTTTTTTCTTCTTTTCCTATTTCAAATTTAACAATTGGTTTCCCATAATTGTTTGGAAATAAATCTTTAATTTGTTCTTTGTCTGCTACCGCTTCCGTAGGCTGCCCTTCAACCATTTGAAGGCATTTTATTCCGCTCATTAATGATTTTGGTAATTTGGGCTCATAACTCAAACGTGCTTGTTGAAGTGATGATATGTTTTTCATAAAAATTCTCCTATATCCTGTAACTTACCTTAAAGTTTATCATTAACAGATTTTCTCGACAAGTCTGTGTTCCGGCTCACAACTTACGAGCAGCGCATATACTTAAACAAGCTTTTTAAATTTGCAATAAAGACTTTTTTTTTGTAATATACTTGAGTGATAGGAATTGAATACATTTTTACGGAGCGGAATTGACAACTAAAGAAATTAATGAATTGGTATATTTAGGTCCTGAGGGCACGTACTCTCAAATGGCTGCAGAAAAATTTGTTTCTGATAGTGGCTTAAATTCATTAGTTCTTACAAATATGCGTTCAATAAAATCCATAATCAAATTATTAGATGAAAATGATGACAAAATTGGGATTTTGCCTATCGAAAATTCCATTGAAGGTATTGTGCGTGAAACTATAGATAACTTGACCTTTACGAAAGATAATCTAAAAATAGTTGCCGAGTTGGTTATAGATGTGAATAATTGTTTGTTAACAAAACAAGATACAAAATTTGAAAATATAAAAAATGTAATTTCCTATACTCAACCATTAGCACAATGTAGAGAATATTTGCACAATCATTTTTCAATTTTGCCCAATTTAATAAATGCGTCTTCTACTGCCGACGCAGCAAAGCAATTACTCGAGCTTGATGACACCTACGCAGCTATAGCAAATAAAAAAGCAGCTATGTTGTATAATTTAAAAATAATTGATGAAAATATTAATGACGAAAAGGGTAACAAAACAAGATTTATAGTTTTGGCAAAATTTGAGACAAAACCTACCGGCAACGATAAAACGAGTATTGTTTTTTCAACTAAAAATATTGCGGGTGCGCTGTCTAATGTACTGAACGTATTTAAACAACACAATATTAACTTGTCTTACATCGATTCAAGACCTTCAAAAAAGAATTTGAAAGAATACAATTTTTACATAGATTTTAATGGTCATGTGGAAGATGAAAATATAAAGCTAGCATTAGCAGAGTTGAAGCAATACATAAATTTTTACAAACACAATGGTTCTTACGCTGTCGGCTGCTAGTTTTTTAACTATTCAAGAACAACTTTTTTTAATCCTTTAGGACTATCTATATCACGATTTAATTGTTTTGCGATGGCGAATGCTAAAAGTTGGAAAAAGGTAACTAAACAAAATATTTTGTTAATAAGCGTTTTTGCATCGTAATAAAAATTAAAATCAAAGTCCTCAATATTTTTTGTACTGATTGTGATAATTGTCGGATTGTATTCCTGCTGAATTTTTCGTAAATTTTTCAAATTCGTTTCAAGATTTTGTTCATCAATAACAGCAATTATTGCAGATTTATTATTCAGAACAGCGACATGACCATGCAAAAATTCACCAAGCGGATAGGCGTTTACATTAATATAAGAAGTTTCTTTTATTTTTAGCGCACCTTCTAATGCAATAGTGTAATTAAATTTGTTACCTAAAATAATTATATTTTGGAATTCGTATAAAATTGTAGATATAGTCTCAATTATTTCAGAACTTAAAAAGAATTTTTTTAATAAATTTGGTTGTAATTTCAATTCAGAAATTTTATCAGAAATATCAATACCATTCATTTGAACGTATTTAAGCATAGTAAGATACAGCACTAAAATTTGTGCAGAAAAGGCTTTTGTCGAAGCTATAGAGAGTTCTTTACCTGCGAGAATTGAAAGTTTGTAGTCTGATTCATTCCACAAAGTCGAATTTTTAGTATTTGTTATACACATAGACTTTATCCCACGAATTTTAACTTTTTTTAGCGCATTTATTGTGTCACTTGTTTCACCGGATTGTGAAATAAAAACATAAAACGTGTTTTTGTCATATCTGAAATTTGGTTTCAAAATAAATTCACTTGAATAATCACAATTTACATCTAAATCAGTGTTCATTTTAAAAAGATAAGTTAAAACGCTAGCACAATGATATGATGAGCCACTGGCAATTATTCGCAATTGACTAATTTGCTCAGGCAATTCTATCAAAATTTCACCATCAGCAGAAATATATTTAGATAATATATTTCTAAAAATTTCAGGCTGCTCTTGTATTTCAGACAACATATAAGACTGCATGTTTTTTCCTTTATAAACTGATTCTTTTATCATTTTATAACACTTTTTTATAAATTTAAAGTGCATATTAATAAATAAACAAAAAAGTTATGATATTAGCGAATATTTTTCAGCAATTAATTTTAATTTTTGAGAAATTTCAGGATTTTCAGTTGTAGCTCTTAAAATGCCTTGTAATAAATCAGTCATCCTATAACTAAAAGAAGCTGAAGTATCATCACCATATTGATGCATCATTTCATGTAAACAAGTAGTTAATTGTGAATAAAAATCACCGCTGGATAAATACTGACGAGTAGTCCAATGACCATTATATCCACCGCTATTTATTATTGCATTTGCTCTGCCTTGCGAAATTGAAGTAGGTTCAAAAATATATTTTGGCTGACACAAATCACTTGGTTTAATAAGGTTAGACAAAGACGAGCAAGAATCTTCTACTTGCTCAGACATTAAATTCCACATATTCATATCCCAAAATACCTCATAAGGTCTTTCGCCACTTTCTAACATTTTAAAAATTTGCTCATTAACGACTTTAGCATGTTCTTTTTTTTCAAGACTTGTTGCAGCTTCTGATGGACGGTTTTTTATAATACGGCGTTTTTCTTTCATATCAATATTTTTTGTATTGTCATTTGTGCTACTGATTTCGTTATTTAAAAAATCGACTACTTTTTTTTCTACGCTCCACCAATTTCCTTCACTCATAATTGAATAATTTTGCGGTAAATTAAATGATAAATAATTTTTATCATCTTTAACATTTGCTAAACCTCTATATAAAACTTTTATTCCTTCTTCTAAAAGTTTTATTTTTTGTATTTCAGCTTTAGTTGGTTCGAGAGGCGTTTGTTTGTTATGAGTTGTTAAAACTTCTTGCGCTGTGGGAACACCAATCAAAGACATTGAAGGTAAAACCAATCTGTACCCCATTTCTTTCAAAAAGTCTCCCTCTTCTCTAGAAAGCGGCAGATTGTTACTCAACGCAGCATATTGTTCAGTGTCATTATGTTTATTAAAATCGAATACAATTTTTCTATTAAATAATTCATCCGCCAGAGCGTTTAAAAAGATTATGCCACCGTTATAATCATCAGCGGGACGCCTATCTTGAATGTTAGCCCAAATTGGTTTCAAACACCCAACCGCCTCAATAATTTCCTTATCACTTAATTTTTTAGCGACCAACGAGGTTAATAATTCCAGCGTTGAAGCATTTAGCGTACTTCTGTCCCTATCCAGTAAAAAAGCACCTCTGTCTGGTAACTCATGAAAAACTAAATTCATACCAATCATTGAATTATTTAATTCATTATTATATCCAAACCGTTGTATTAGATATAAATTACCATTTTTATTTTTGGGTAGTAATTTAAACGAAAAACATTTATTTGAAACATCAAATTCTTGAAAATCAGGATTTTCTGAATTACAAAAATGATTTTGTGCCTGTATCAGTTTTGGTATAAACTCTTTTGCTTTTTTATCTTCTAATTCAAATTCAATAAAATTTCCATCTAAAAAATCAGGATTTTCAGATAAATTGTAAAGCATTTCTGCATTTTTAGAATTATTATCTCTGGTAAATTGCATCTTCCAGTTACCACTACTAAATGTTACCTCTGGGGAGTTATATTTAGCTAACAATGCAACTGTGACCATTCTGGTACCTTCTCCGAAGGCACCTGCATTTTTGGTATCCTCCCACTTGGTTGTACTTCCCAATGATTCTAAATGTTTATACGAAAATGTAGAATCGCTTGAAATTCTTATTTTATGATTATCACCGTTTCGTTTGATGGAGATGCGTGTACCATCTAGTGTATGTCCATTTCCATCATAAAAATTTTGTAATATATCTCTTATAATTTTATCGTCATTCCAAGGCAAATGCTCACCATAAGCAATCTTAATCCCTGCTTTACGATGTTTATTCAAAAATTTTCGGTCGTTATCATCAATATTTTCGCCATCAGGGTCTTTGACATAATGCGCCAGTGTGCTGTCACCGATTACATCGTCGTAGCTATTAAAGTCATAGTGCTTATTTTCTG
>CAZTVM010000076.1:0-4021 GCA_964617065.1 uncultured Muribaculaceae bacterium | reverse complement strand
ATATTTCATCTAGCATGCTTGATGGTAAAATTTTACTTGGAGTAGAACTATTATCATTAACTGCTTCTTGTTTAGCGAATACAGGAGTTGCCTCATATCTTAGTGGTTGCATCATCAGTTCATCTAAATATTTTGAATAAGCGTCTACATTGAATTGGTGTGATTTGAAAGCTATAATCTTCGAACTGAAATTATTTGCAGCTAAAGACGATAGACCAATAGTTGAATTATTAGAAAGTCCTGTTGCTACAGTTTTTTGATGTTTTTTATTTTTGTTTTGAAAAGTATAATTTGAATTAATTCGATTGATGTTCAACATTAATTTTCTCCTAATAAATATAAAAGAAAATCTATTTAAAATTGACAATAATATTCTTTTTGTAAAGAATATGTTACAAAAAATGACATTAATAAAAAAATAATTAAATATTCGTATAAATAGATGTATTAAAATAAAAGTAATTATCAGATAATACTTATGTAATAGTTATGGTGTACTATGGCATTTCGTTATCGATTACAAAAAATTTTAGAATTTAGAATAAGAAAAAAAGAAGAACAATTACTTGTAGTACAAAAAGCGCAAGCTGAAGTTTATCGGATAGAACAACTTATTCAACAAAATAAAATTGAAATAAATAAAACCAGAGAAAACATGCGAAAAGCTGACCCAATGATGATGGAAAGATATGATACATTTTTGAAATCATTGTATGACAAAGAAGTTGAACTTCTTGACGAAAAACGAAAAGCAGAAGAAAAACTTAAAGAAGAACAAGAAAAACTAATGGAACTGGAAAAAGGCGTAAATGTTTTAGAAAAACACAAAGAAAAAGCTCTTGAATTGTATAAAGATGAAGAAAAAAAAGCGGAACTAAAACGCTTGTCAGAAGTAGCTGTACAAAGACATTTTGCTAAAACTGCAGAAAAAAACGAAGAAGAAATACTAGCAGAATTACAATCAGTAAAAGACATAGAAGGATATTTGAATGAATATTAACAGTGACACAACAAAAAATATATCGAATAGCAGTGATGTACAATACACATCATCTACTAAAAATGAAGATAATGATAAAAAAGACAAAGACTGTGAATTTGACTCATTTTTGAGTACAAATAATATCGTTCTGTCATCGCAAGACGCAAATCTATTGTATAATTTGGTTTCTGTTTATGAAATGCCATACAATACTCTTGACACAATCGGTTTAGCACAAAGCATCCAAAGTATAAAATCGTCGTTTAATTATGATACGCTAACAATTGGCGAAGATGACGCTCGATTTTTTGATGATATGATAAAACTCGAAAATTTGAGTTTGCAAACCAACAGCACTCAACAAAATATCATTACTGTAGCTGCAGACGGAGGCATCGAAAAAACACAACAGGTTTCTAAAACATTGTTAAATATGTTGGATAGCGCACAAAAAACTAACCAACCAATACGTATTGATTTTGACAACAATATTTCTGTAATTTTAAAAGTTGACAGAGAAGGGAAATTGACAGCAGAATTTTTACCTTCTGATGCTGTTGCAGAACAATATTTGCGCAATAATATTTCATACTTGAGACAAAGTTTTGACGCACAGAATATTTCTTATAATGATATTTATTATCGTCAAAACAAAGGTAATAACTCTAAAAATAGCAATAACCACCAACAAGGAGAAGACAATGAATGATGTTTTTATAAACGCCTTAAATACACAAAAAACTACAAACGATTGGATTTCAGGGATTACAGAAAATCTTATTAATATGTATACACCCGGATATAGAGAATCAAAAATCAATTTTAAAACATATTTGACGGGCTCAGTAGCTGAGTCTACCATGAAAAATTTAGGACAAGGTAAAGCAACGCCTGGAACATCAAAAGATAATGTTTTTTTGGAAGGTGAGGGTTTTTTTGTAGTGAAAAATAATCTTGGCAAATCACTTTACACACGATTAGGTGAATTTATTTTTGATAAAGAAGGCGTTTACCGCACAAAAGACGGTATGGCTGTTCAAGGCTATATCCTGAACGACAAGGGCGAAGTCATGAATGGAACCAAGCCTCTTAACGCTGAAGTATTTAATGAAACGGCTGTAAATGGTGGCACCATCAATATTCCGACCACCAATATTAAACTCTGGATTGACCCTAATAATGGGAAGTATTTAGGCAAATACGACGATTTTGAGTTCAAAGGTGATGGTCTTTTGTACGGTAAAGCTAACGGCGGCAAAGTAATGGTACCTTTATATAAATTATCGCTTATGAATTTTCACAATCCTGAACAACTATATGAGGTAATGCCCGGACGATTTGCTGAAACAGAAGAATCAGGCTCACCTGTCATCGGTCGAGGTGAAGTACGAGGCGGATTAGTTGAGTTGTCAAATGTCGATTTCAATCCAAATGTTGCATGTTATCAACAAGCTAAAACTCAAATTGAACTGGTAAATAAGTTGATTTCAACAAATAAACAACTTTTACAAGGTGCTCTAGGACTATTAGATTAATATTTATTACAGCTAACATAAAGTGCTCTCAGCTAGATGTTGAAAGCACTTTATGTATTAATTTTATAAATTATTTTAATATTTTATTGCAGCACTTCTTATTGCAGCAATTTGCTCGGGTGATAATATTCTACGACCATTCACTGAAAAATATTTTCCCAATTCATCTATTACTTTTGCTTGCGCTTGAGTAGGAGGACCCGGTAGAGGCACCCCATTCGCATGTACCAGATTATTGAGTTGTTGTGCGCTCTTTTCTCCACCTTTAATTAACGTACGCACTCCCCCTTTTTGGAGTCCCTTTGGGAGACACGCTGCCGCCTCCTTACTCAACGAACCTAACGCCATGAATTACCACCTTTCCATTTCTAACTTTTCACTAACACTTTTTACCATATTACTAAAAAAAAAAAAGAAAAAAAATTGTTTAATTATTTTTATATATTAAAAAAATTTTACAATTCAGTAGCAATAGCAAACTCAAGTTAACTTATAAACATCTGACTTTACTTGTCACAAAAAGCATTGGACTAATATCTTTACGAAAAATTATTTCAGATTAATGATTTTTGTGGCAAATGTAAGCTGTAACAGCTGAAGCAATAGCACTTAAACCGACCAAAACATAGATACCTCTTGTTACTAAGCTCATATAACCGAATAGGAATGCAACCAAGTCAAAATTCAGTAATCCGACTAATCCCCAATTCAAGGCACCAATCAAAACAAGAATAAAAGACATGTATTTTATAAAATTAAACATTTTGTTTCTCCCTTCGTAGTCATTTATTTTAAATATTTTGTTATAATTTCCATAATTTCATATTTGGAGTGTTCACCTGAAAATCGTTGCACTTCTAACCCATCATTGAATAGGACAAAAGTAGGAAAACCTTGTATTCGAAATTGTTGAAGCAATTGAGGAGATACATCGCTATTTACTTGTCCAATCCAAATATCTTTCATTTGTTCTAAAATCGGTTCTTGTCTTTGACAATGACTGCACCAAGGTGCGAAAAATTCAACCAATTTAAGCCCTTTTTTAATATTTTCACTGAAATTATTTTCATTTAATTTTGTAATCATAGAACCTCTACCTTTTTTTCGAACAAATATAATACCTTAATTTAATTTGTTAAAAAAAAAACATCATTACCCGACAGGCTAATCATACAGATTAAAAAGAAATACACAAAAGTTAAGATTTTTGTTGAGAAAAATTAAAGTTTAAAAGTTTAAAACCACGTTTTCTGTTTTCAGAAATTTCATCAGGGAGTTCAAAACAATTAATACAACGAGCTTCATAGGTTTCATCGCCACCAATCATTATAAGAGGTGAATTTTTATCAACAGGCATGCCGTTAATCAAACGTTGAGTCCGAGTAGCGTAGTCAGAGCCACATTTCATGCAAACAGCAGTTAGTTTGTCAACTTTATCAGCAACACATAAAAGCTCAGGCATGTAACCAAAAGGTTCTGCTTTAAAATCTAAATCCAATCCTGA
>CAZTVM010000075.1:0-9610 GCA_964617065.1 uncultured Muribaculaceae bacterium | reverse complement strand
TTCTAAATCGCAAGCTTTTCGCTTGCTCAGTGCGCTACGTCCCGACAACTATTTATCTTACTGACAGTATAATAATAAAAAATAAGTTAATTTTCAAGAGCATGTTCGCTTGACTACTCTAAAATTGTGAGTACTAAATGTACAATATCATACATTATGTTTTATTTGTTAACTTTTGTTAAAATAAAGCAATTTTTGTTACAAAATTGTTTTTATATAAATATACGAGGGAAATATTTTAGGAAGACGAGGAATTATCAAATGGGAATTTTAAGCGCTATACGTGCTTTTAGAGAATCTAGATTAGAAAGAAGACAACAAAATTGTAATTGTATGGGGAACAATAACAATCAAAATTGTTTTCAAACTCAGAATTCTGCTTACAACAGTTATATGGGGAATAATTGTTACAACAATGATTACTGGTCACAAACTGGCTTTACAGACGATTATTACAATGATGACTATTGTTTCGGCGATATGAGTAGCAATTCTAATCGTAGAATGATGTTAGCTTTAGGACTTACAGCAGGAATTGCCGGTGCTTTGGGCGGTGGTTATGGCTACGGCGGTTATTACGGAGGTTACAACGACTTCGGTAATTACGGACACTATGGTCGCCACGGTTATGGTGACTATGGTCGACATAGTAATTACGGACGCAGCCACGGTTATGGTGGTAACTGTAATGGTTGGGGAAACAGTCTCGGCTATCGTGCTGATATGTGGATACCTAACATGCTTTGGAATTCAGGCACTTCTTGGGCGGATTACGACAGCACAGCTTTTGACCGCAATTTTCCAATTGGTGACCCATATTTACAACAGCGATTGGACGAAGCAGAACGTAGATACCCTGTTGGCAAACAGGGAGCTCTACCTTTCTTTTCACCGAGTTATGATTTTTGGTCTTAGTTAGACACTTTTTAGATACTTAAGGATAAGGAATTAGAAATATGACAACAGTCAACCCTCCACAACCAGCAAGAGCGGCAAGACAAACAACATCACAAACTACTACGAGTGTAACGCCCAATACAGGCACGTTGCAGGAAAGTTCAGTGTTAGCTATTTCGACAAATAACGAAGATAGTTATTCTCCTTCAAAATCATGCACAACAACTGATACCTCCACACCGACTTCAACACCTGACGGACCCGCCAGTAGGGTGTCATCTGTGACAACTGCTAAAGTTACATCAGAGACCGGTTCAGTCCAGTGGAATGGGTCGAAATTCTCTTTTGTAGGTGAAAAAACAGATACTGATAAAACATACCTTGAGGCTTTTAGCTATAACGGTGTTGCATACCAAGAAATGGTTGGCGAAGAAATGGCGGGATTAGGGCTACCTAAGGGTTATAGAGCAATTGTATTCAATGATACTCAAAATATAGGTAAGCTAAGTATCTCTGATGACACTATTTCAGGCATGGATGCAGCAGGTGATAAAAAAGGTGACATTATCTGTATTATAGACCCAAAAGGGAATAAAAAATATTATCTAATGCCTAAAGAAAGCGACATTGCAGCTGCAAAAGCGAAAGGCACTAAGACCATTGATTTTGTAGAAATCACTGATAAAGTTGACAAAGATTATAAAACATCAGTAGAAAAGCTTGATGAAGCCGCTACAACCCTTTTAGATACTAATGGGGATGGCAAAATTGATGAAAATGACACAATCTCTACACCCACAGTGTCTGCGACTGTTGCAAAACCAGATAAAAAATTAAATGAAATACCTGCCACAGCGGAAATAACAAATCTCACCGCAAGTGCTGACGGTATAACGGCAATTCAAACAGAAATAAATACAATTAAGGCAAATATTGAAAAGTTACAAAAACAATTACAAGATACTATCAATTATGTTCTTAGCGGTGAAGTTGCAACTGAAATGGAGAAAAGAAAAAAGAAAATCAATGTCGAAGAAATAGTAAATAAGATTAACACAGAACTGAACAAATTTAGTCAAATAAATGCGAAACTGACTGCAATAAAAAATAATCCAAGCGTATCAGCTGCGCTAAAAGAAAAAGCTGGTGCATTAATTACTACTATTACTACTATTACTGACACGTATACTAATGCAATAGTTAATGAAATTACCACACAAGGAAAAGTTGACGCTGCTAATAATGCAATAGTCGAATCAAAATCAGTCTATGTAGAGACATTAGAAGAGGGTATAGTTACAACTCAAGCAGGGACAATAGCAAATGCAATTGCTACTCAGACCGCTGAAATAGGAAAGTTAGTTGAAAAACTTCCTGCAGCTGATAGTCTCAAAACAAATGAGGATTTTGATGGCGACAACGGTGCATTTGTTCAATTAGGTAAAATTAACGCAACGATTGAAACTTTAATCGGTCAAAAAACAATAATAATAGAACAAATTAGGAACTTGAATAAACAATTAGAAATTGAAGGATTGCCTGAAAAAACAAAAGAAGATATCAACGCACAAATTAAAGTTTTGGAAAATGGTCTGATAGCTCTTCACGAAGCTGCAGCTAAAGCTAGTAACGCCGCCAAAGAGGAATTTGAAGCAGTTTGTAAAGCTTATTATGAGTTTACTTGCAAGACTGATAGCGGTGTAGCAAAAACTGATTTAGACGCTAATATTTCAAAAATTAATGCAATGAAATATTTGAACGGTAATGATCAAAATCTTCTTGTTAGTAGTATTAAAGCAGATGGAGTTGAGTTGACCGCAGAAAAAGAAAACGATATCAAAATAACAGTGCGCAACAATCAAGTAGCAGCTTTGACGCAGGTTAGTTCACTCATAGAGGCTGATACAACTCTAGTCAAAAAAATTGACGCTAATGATGAAAGGACTGGTTTCAACAACTACTTTAATAATATAAATATCCAATTGAATACAGTTACAGAGCAAATTAATGTGTTTAATGACAAAACAAAAACTGATAAGGACCACTTCGATGCTTCTCAATTAGCCTTTGAAAACTTTGCAACAGCTGAACGGAATTTAACGTGCTTAAATACTATCGTGGCTCAAGCTCGTACTGACCTAAATGCAGCCATCTGTAAGATACCTGAAGCTCAAAAAGAATCTTTGAAAGCAAGGATTGATGCATTAAACACTAAGTTGAGTGCGATAGAACAAGAAGTAACAGCGCTAAAAGTTAAACTCGGCACTTCATGCCCACAAATACCTGTCAAAGATACCTTCATGGCTGCAGCTAAATCAATTCCTGCAACAGAACTAAGTTATCCCCAAACAGGTGAAGGACAAGCGATGAATGGTTGTCAAATCGAAGAAAAATTTGAAGAAATAGAAAAAAAATATAAAGACTTAAATATTAAGTTCCAATCTACGAAAATAGATTATGAAAAGGACCCAACAGCAGAAAACAGAAAAAAACTTGATGCAGAGTACAAAGAGTTATGTGTAGCAAAAGATGAACTAAACAAATGGTATCTTTACAAGCTTGGTATAAATGCGTTAAGACCATGGAAAGAAGCTTTGAAGAAAACTTACTTCCCTCAAAAAGAAAAAAATGACTCCCAGAGTTGGCAAAATATTAGTGCTTTTTTCAACGAAATATCATCTTCTTTGCCCGAAGGTAATAAAACACATGAATATTTTCAGGAGTTGATCGCTTTTAGTACAATACCTAATCCTAATTATAGTACTACTACTGGATCAACTAAATATCTAACTAGAACGCAGTATCAAATGATAACTGAAGATTTTGTAACAATTACAGATAATGAAGCCAATGTAGAATATGTATGGCAACAGCCAGATACAACATGGACTAGCACTGACAGCACTTTCAGAGCTGACGCTGAGAAAATTACGCAAGCGCAAATAGGACAATTATATACAGCTCCAAATTCTCCTGTAGATGTCGCAGCTAATACAGAAGGACCACAAGCTACTCATTATTTTAGTCTCGCTACTTCAAAATGGACGCCAAGCGGTGATGAAAATACTGAAATAGACTTAACAGGTGGTTTAACTGGTGATACAGCAATTAATACAGGGTATAATGTTTTTGCTCAAAATTTATTAAAATCCTATGATACAGACATCGATGGTAATGTCTCAAAAGATGAATTTATAAGTGCAAAAAAGAGCAAAATTAATCCTGAAATGTATCCTATAAACTCACCATTATATAATGAATTTGTTTTGAGAGTTGAAACTCTGGCAAATAAAATAGATACAAATTATGACAATATAATTTCAGCAGATGAACTATCTGTACATCTAGCTGAAATAGATAACCTTGACAAAGTCACTGATGGTAAAATCAAAGCAGAAAATCTATGGGGCTCACTATACAAACCAACAGAAACAAACAATGGCGAAACCAGTGTAAAAATAGAAGCAACCGGTGAAGGTGAAAGCCAAACATTCGTACCTCGCTTAATTTTCAACCAGTTATAAAGCATAATTCAAAGTAAGTTATACTATGAAACAAGAAGCTTAGCAGTTAATACGTGCAACCTGCAGCATTTCATGTTATTAAGTTAGATACTCAATGCTAATTTACAAATATAAACTCTAAAATCAAAATAATCACAGCATATTATTACTAAATGAAATATACCGATAACATTATTAATAAAAAGCAACTACTATGATATAATAAATATAAAATCATAATGTAGTTTTTATGTAATACAAATTTGATTAAATAATGCAAAAAAAAATATTGCTTTGAAAAAGAATACTATTAGAAATATAGTGATAATATTATAGTTGCAAAAAAGACAAAAGAGAAAGAATGCAAGAATTAAAATTCGTAAAAACACTCGATGGCTCAATTGGATTATATAACGAAAAAATAAAAGATATTTACCACTCAAAATATGGCGCTTTCACAGAAAGCTATGAAAAATTTATCTTGCCATCAACCATCGCAAATTTAGTACAAACGAATAGTAAAATAAAAATATTAGATATATGCTACGGAATAGGATACAACACAAAACAGGCAATAAATTGCATTTATTCAAACAATAAAAAAGCAATAGTCGAAATTACCGCAATAGAAAAAGAAAGAAATTTAATTTTTTTATCAGGTTTATTAAAAAATACAAAATTTTCAGAAGACATAGAAAATATAATTTTAACAAAAATAATGAATCAATTTGATAATTTTGATTTATTTTTGAATTTTATTAATAAAAACAGATACATATCAAACTTTTTAGATAAAAGGCGCTTTATTTTGCTAAAAAAATTAAAATCAGACAACTCTGAAACCCCAAGAACGAATTTAAAACGCTTTTTACATAATATATATTATCATTATATTTCTAGCAGCTATAATAGGACTCTCAAGCACTGTGGAGTAAACGATTTATCCTTATCCTGTATTTGCAAGGATGCAAGAGATTGGCTGAAAGCGCAAAATAACAAAGAATTATACTATGATTTCATTTTTTTAGATGCTTTTTCGCCTAACATATCTCCTCAACTTTGGACTTTAGATTTTTTTAAGTATTTATACGATATTTTGTCAAATAATGGTATTTTAACTACTTACTCAAGTGCAGTGCCTATACGCTCTGCACTTATTCAGGCAGGCTTCTGTGTCGGTAAAACCGTTGACAATTCAGGTAAATCCATTGGTACAATTGCAACTAAATCGTCATCTAATATAAAAATCCCTTTAAATAAATATGAATTAGGACTAATTCAAACGAAAGCGGGTATTTGTTACAGAGATATAACTTTATCTGATAATGATGATATAATCTTAAAAAACAGGTTAAACGAAATTGAAAACTCAAATCGTATGAGTACGACAAGCTACAAAAAACAGTATGGAGATGAATAAAATGATTTATGATTTGATAATAGTAGGAGGAGGCACAGCTGGTTGCGCTTGCGCTTATATCGCAGCGAAGCTAGGATTAAAAACATTGTTAATAGAAAAAAACATTCATCTCGGTGGCTCAATAACGTCAGGTTTCGTCACACCTGCAATGAAAACACAAACTAATGATTTTAATTGTGATTTTTTTCATGATTTTGTTGAGAAATTGAAAGTTTATAATGCTCAAATTACCTATTCTGATGGAAATGAAGGCTGGTTTAATCCTGAATTAGCTAAATTAGCGCTTGATGATATGCTTTGTGATGTCGGCTGTGAGGTTCTTTTTTGCACATGCGTAAATAATGTTTGCGCTGAAAACAATTTTTTAAAAAAAATTTCTTGCTCTTTGAACTCATGCTCAAACCAAAATTTCGATAAAACATTATCGTTAGATTTCTTATCGAAATATTTTGTAGATGCAACAGGAGATGGAAATTTTGCGCAAATTTGCGGATGTAATTTTTTAAACAAAAAAGAAAGTCAACAAGCGTTGACACAGCGTTTTTTAATTTCAGGAGTGGATTTAGAAAAATTCAAAAAATTTATACTTGAAATTGATAAGGACAGAACGGTCACAAATTCCGCAACAATCAATGGTGAAATACATTTGACAACTGCATACACATGGGATAGTGACAAATGGGGGCTTACTGGCATATTCAAGGGTGCCATCTCAAATGGCGACTTAAAAGAGGCTGACAGTGCTTATTTTCAGCTTTTTACAGTCGCAGGTATGCCCGGCACGGTCACACTGAATTGTCCGAGAATACCGATAAAAGGCGATTTTGATATATTTTCACCTTCTGATGTGTCTAAAGCATTGATATTAGGCCGACAACAGGTTTATAGAATTTACAAATTTTGTAAAAAATACTTAGAGGGATTTGAAAAATCATATATTTCAAATATAGCTGATATGCTAGGCGTACGTGAGTCTCGCAGAGTAGAAGGAAAATACATATACTCAGAGCAGGATATTTTGCAAAAGAGCGAGTTTACTACTGTAGCAGCATACTCAGACTATCCCATTGATATACACAGCAACGAAAAAGCTAGCTCAGTCTTAGAAATGTTTTCTGAGGCATATTCATTCCCAATAGAAGCCTTAAAAGCAAAGGAAATTGAGAATTTGTACATCATTGGTAGGTGTTTGTCAGCTACATTCAAAGCTCAAGCAGCATTGCGAATTCAACCGACTTGTTTTTCAATGGGTGAGGCTGTTGCTCAAGATGTAAAAATGCTTATCTCGTAACTTTATATATAAAAAACTCACTCGGCATTATTTCACTAAAATCAAGCTTACTAACCGGGTCATGAGGCAGTTCAACAAACTCTTTTTTAGCTGAGTCGTAAATAATTTGAGATAAAATTTTATAGTCACAAGGAAGATTTACGACTTTGTCCTCTATCGAAATACCTCGTTTTTCGACAAAATCACCACATTCATTTCTAACCATTTCAGTAGGCGCTTGATAGTTTGCTACAATCAACAAAGATGTTTTTAGTGGGTCTTTTGAAACAAGCCAAGATACAAAACCATCATCATCTTGAGTAAGAATTTCAGCTTCACCTTCACGAGTCAATTCATTATTTAATGCAAATTTGTTAATTGCTGTAAATTTTTCGTAAAAGGCATAATTTTTCGCTCTTTTTAAGGATATTTCAGCACCTATAACAGACTCTAAACCTGTTTGAGTAAAGGACTCGTCACCATCAACATACATAACAGGTCTTTGCGCTAGTTTTCCACCAGGTAAAAATTTAAACTTAAACCATTTGAATAAAGCACCTTCCTCACTAAGCTGTCCAGGGTATTGAAAAATAGCTTTAAATTCACCATCTTGGTTGTTGTAGGTTTTTAGAACAGAAAGTGGTTTAAATTTTTGAGGCAAATCGCTGTTATAATTTTCCAAATATTGATTGTCAGCAATAATATTTGCAGGATTTTTATCCATTTGGGAGATTATATCATTGCCCCAAAGTAAGTCAAAATTCATATCTTGATGGTATTCTTTATAAAAATTGTCCCATAGCATGTACTCAGCTAAAATAGCAAAATGCTTGATTTTTGATTTCATAGTAGAGTTTAATTTTGCTAAAACAGCACGAGGTGCACGGTAGCTAATGGGAATACCGTTTTTTTCAGAAATATAATCAACTACATGGTCAATATGGTCAATTCTGAAACCGTCAAATTTAAAGTCAGCTTGCAGTTTTACCATATATTTTACAAAAAAATCGACTACATTTTTATTGAATAAACCATTTTCAAGATAAACGAAATAAAAAGGAGTTTGGCAATCCAAATTAGCGAATTCAGTGACATCATTACCTTTGACATCATAATGTTTGAATGTAGGGTAACCGCCACATTCGTCCATTTTGTTGAATACAGGCACCCCACAAGAACACCAAGCGCCACCAGGAGCAGGCCAAAAGCCCTTGTCAATTAATTTTTGTATTGTTAGTCCTTGATTTGTGATATCAGACTCAGAAAGTTTTGCATTGCTTTTCTTATTGTTGGTTTTCGCTATAACATCTTTTATTTTCGGTAATAAATTAGCTTGTGAGTCTTTCAGTAACATCTTTTCAGATAGTTCTTTTTTTTGATCGGCAAGTGCTATTTCAAATTCATTGTATATAGTTTTATAAAACTCGCTCAAATCTTCCGAACCACTTGATAAATTAGATTTAAAAATCTTTGTGATAACATCAATATCATCAGCGTCATATTTAGTTTTAAGCTTATCAGCTACATTATCAACAAGTTGTTTATACTTTTCAATCAACTCATTGATGTCGAACCAGCGAGCAATTTGTGGATTAGCCAAAACTATTTTCGAATATCTGCAAGTTTGGGGTAAAATATCATAAATTACACTGTGACCAGCTAATTGAGCAATCAATATAAATAGTTTGACTTGCTCATTAACATCAAGATTTAAGTTATCGCTAAGAAATTTATCCTCAATGTTTTGACTTACATCAGAAGCAGTTGGCAAATAAGCGCAGCCGAATTCTCGAGGGTGAAAAGGCACTAAATAAATGGTAGTAGCGAGTACACCTTTTTCAGGAATACCGGAAGGTAAAATAATAACTTGTTTGAGCCAATCCATAAATTTTCCGGTATCATCTGACAAATTGCCATCAGCAAGAGCAGCTAAATTTATTAATTTAATATTATGTTGTTCTTTTTTTAACCAATCAGAATTAGAAAAGCCAGCTCTATATGCCGGATATCTACTTGTAGAAGTAAATGTAAATTTGTCATCTTTGTAGATTTTGTTATTTTTTAATATTAGCTCAAGACACAATAGCACCTCAGCATTGCTCAATTCTTCAAGAGCCTTAATGTGAGAATAAGGCAAATAACCATTTTTATCAATTAATTTTTTGAGAATTTTTTTTCGTTCAGGCGATATAGATTTAAAATCATACAAATTTTTCAAATCAGACCAAATCGAAGCGAAATTAGCTTCTAAATCCGTCGATTTGTTTTTAGATTTGAATAAAAAAGATAAAAACGAGAACATAAAAATACCCTCAACTAATTTTCTAGTTCATATTCGTCTGGCTCAAGAGTTTCAATCCCCATCATCGGGTCATAACAAATTGAGTCAAAAACATCAACTAAATGAGGGTCAAACTGCGCACCAGAATGTTTTTTGATTTCAGCAACCGCAGCTTCATGAGTAAGGGCACCTCTGTATGCTCTATCAGACACCATTGAATCATAGGCATCAACAAGAGA
>CAZTVM010000074.1:0-9747 GCA_964617065.1 uncultured Muribaculaceae bacterium | reverse complement strand
ACTGCTCCATCCCGCGTTATATTCTCTACAACCCTATTATGAAACGCTGAAAACTAAATTGCAACCCCTGTGATTTTTTATATAAAAATGAAGTTCCCCTACAATTAATTGTAGGTATAATTGTAGGACGGTAGCGAAGATAAAATTTTTGTAAATTTAGGGCAAAATAATAAAAGGGTCGCAGAATTTAGATTAAATACGTTTCGGGGAAAGGTTTATCGGCTATTTTAGTTGCATGTGTTAAATATAAAATCTTTTAGTATCTATAAATAAGTATTATATAAATACCGATAACACTTATTATACAAATGGAATAAACAATAAATAAAAACGAACGTGTTATGAGCCCATGAGCTACTTAACCTTAACTTTGTGCTTATTTTTTATACTAGTGTTGCTTTTTACGGCATCGTCTAAATTTTTTATAATGGAAAATGTTGGCGGATGAGAAATATGTTTAATATATCTATCGTAAAGAGCAAACTCTCTTTGTGCAAATATAATACAATTCGTTAATTTCAATATGTATATGTAACAAAACATAGACATTTGAGGAGAAAGCTCTTTATCGGTATCCCAAATTGGATATTGCAAGTTAAATGCGATAATTTTATTTATACAACTTAAAACTTGCTGAAATAAGGAATTTAGTACGTTAGACATATATTCTTTAGAACTTATAACTGTGTTTTGTGTCATTTGTCTATTTATCTGATGATTAGAAATGTACATGATAAGGTTTTTAGTAGCTGCTGTATCAAATGAAGTGTATAGGGTCTTTAAATCTAACTCCCCAAGGTAAGTTAAAAAAGTTTTTGCCAATTCTTCATTTAAATAATTATCGTCCACTCCAGTTCGAACTGGTGTTATATATAGAATATCATCTCCTCTTTTAAATAAATTATCTTTGTATGGGAAAAAGGGGATTAATAATTCATAATGAGTTGCTAATAATTGTCTAATATCAGCAACTGCAGTATATGAATTCTCTAAATTTTCAATTAATCTATTAATAGATACAACAATAGATGTTATATGTGTTATCCAGATACTTATAATCGCCCCATCTATCATATATAAAGTTGACTTATAATCATCATTTCCTATTTTATGTGCAATAAATATTATTGAAAGAGACAAAAATAGCAAAATAAAATTTAAGAAAATATTAGGCAATAAACAATCATTTTTTATTTTTAATATCAAAGCTAGCTTAACAGATAAATTAATTTTTATAATTTGAAATTTAATTATCTCTGATAAAAATTTTATTGGTTCAACCACAATATTAGATAATATATTTAACAGCTCTAATGTAAACTTTATAAATGATAAGATTGTTTTAAATTTATATAAAATAATAGAAATAAAAATTATAAAAATTAATATTAAAATAATTGATGCCAACAAATGTTCTTTGAAATTAAAAAATAAATTCTGAATCATTATTATATTACCTTCCATAATTTATTATATCACACCCCACCAGCCCGTTTGATGGTTTAAAACTCTTTTTGTGTTTGTGGGGACAAGATTTCTCGTTTTAAGGCTTTGTTGCTCGCATTAAACGGCGTTACAGCCTCTGCTCGCAATCCGCTTTTTTTCATCTCAAAAAACCAAATCGAATAGAAAAGATGAACCACATCATCTGCTAATGATGAAGTGTTTTAGTGCGGTTAGGTATAAAGTTACTCCTAAAAAATACTTTAATAATCCAATGCCATTACTATTTTGTAAATGTTTTTCAGTAAACTTGGATTATTTTTTAGTCTTTTTATAATTTCATCAAGTGAAATTTCTTCTGAAATTTCAGTATTTTCAAAATCGAACAAGACTTTTGGGTTTATTTCTAAAGCAGAACATAAAACATCTAATGTTTCAGCTGAAACAAAATTATTACCCAATTCAATTTGACTTAAACTTTTTGCAGATAAATTAATCTTTTCAGCCAAAGCTTCTTGTGTAAGCGAACGGCTTAATCTAATTTCACGTATCCGATTACCTAAATTTTTCTTAATAGTCATTTTACCACCTTAATATATTCACAGTAGGAGTTACACTCATTGACAATGGAGAATATCTATTGTAAATTCAGTTATAGAATTTATAGTGGATACGGTGGAATGGATAAAAATTATCAAGAAATGTTTAATATTCTTGAGATGTACCTAAAAAATAAGGTACATGATGTTGACTCGACCATATTACAAGCTGTTAAAGAACGAAAAAACGGTAAAATATTTACATTAAGCGAACATATAAAAGGATTAGTTTTTTCACTTTTAAGTAATCAACGAGATTGGGGAGCAATAAACCAAAATCGAAAAATTATAGAACAAATCTTTTTTAATTTTGATAGCGATAAAATCAAAGCAACAGATTATAACTATTTTATAAATGAATTAAAAGCAAGAAAACTTGGAAACAGAGCAATAAATGCTCAAATGAAGTGCTTAAATTATAATATCGAAATTTTAGAAAAATTATCAAATAAATATGGCTCATTGGATAAATTTGTTACATCAAAAAAGCCTCAAAAAATCGTAAAAATATTATCTAACGGCAATAGCAAATATAAATTAAAACAAGTTGGTATGGCTCTAGCTTGTGAATATATTAGGAATATTGGAATTGATACAGTAAAACCTGATGTTCATATAATCAGAATTTTAGGACGGCTGGGTTTATTAAAAAACAAAGATGAGAATGAAGCCATTAATGTAATGGAAAGTTTAAGCCTTAAAACAGGCTATTCAAAAGTATTTATAGATTATTTATTATGGCATTTTTGTGCCGAAGCTTACGGAAATATTTGCTCTGCCAATATGCTGTATTTGACTCTCTTTGATTGAATTGTCTATTTAAAATATTTTCGCAAGACAAATTTTCCTGCCTAATTTTTGCGGCATATTTGTATGGATTTGCACGTCTGATTTTTGTATTCATTTCGTATTTTTTCATTATTCTGATAATTTTCTTGTGGTTCATAATTATTCCATATTCACTCAAAAGTTGCATTTTTATTGTTCTGAAACCTGCTTTTTTATTACTTTTGAAAAACAGTTCCGCAATCAAAAGTGCATCGGGTTTATCTTTGATTTTATCTGCATTTTTCCACCATTTGTAATTTTGAGAAAGTTTAGTAAAATGAAAATTTATTTTCTAATTTACTAAACGCCGAAAAACAAGATTTTTAATTAATTAAAAATCTTATAACCACTTTTCCAGACATTTGCGACTTTGCAACGCAATGAAATCGGATAATCTGTCATTGTAGAGATTATTTGATATTTTATTCTTGCTCTGCAATCTCCGACAGAGCCTGCAACTTGCTTGGTTGTCGGCGTTAAACGTGTCTACGGATTTTCTTTTAACAAACTTCGTTTGCTTCAAAGAAAAGTCCTTCGCACTCTGCCGACAATCCGCTTTTTAAAAATTCATTCTCCGCTTTTAGATATTTGTTTTCTTCAATTATTGCTTTAAGAGCTTTATTTTTCTTTGTTTCTTTAGCTAAATATTTTGTTTCGGATTTAGTTTTAAACTTATTTTGATGTCGCCAGTTGCCAAGACAAGTAGTAGGTGCTGATTTACCAATTATTGATAAATCAAAGCCTGCTTGTTTGAATATTTCTCTTGGTGATAAACCTTCGTTATCTAGTTTTAAAGCCTGTTGAATAAACTCTTTTTTGTAATAAATTGAATATTTTCCGACATCTTCAACATTTGGATTTTGAAGAAGAATTCGTTTTTGTTCTTCGGTTAATTCTCTTTTGTAATTTTTTGGCATTTTGTACCCCTTTCTTTTTAAAGTATCAATTAAATTTTTAATTGTCTACTTTTATGGGCACAGTTCAATTATTCATTTTTAATGAACGTGTAAAACTCTTTTGATTTTTCCGTTACTAAAAATCAAAAATAATAAAATACATGTTACAATTTTAATAAACAAAAATATTTAAAGATATGATTATGAAAGAAATGACAAAGAGCAATAAAAATTTAATTAAACGAATCGAGAAAGACATAAATAAAATGGCAAGTTTTGACGTATGGTCGAAAAATATTGAGCATTTGGCAGATGTGCAAGAAATAATTAAAAGTAAGGAATTAACCACACGCGAATTTTACGACCATTCCATTCAAGAATATAGAGATATTATCGAAAGAATTAAAGAAAAATATCGCAAATAAAATCTTTTTTAATCGTTTTTTCTTTTAATTCTGACAAAATTCCGACAATTTATTAATTTTGAAAAATATACTAAAATAGCAAGAGCGTTAAAACTCTTGATATTGTTGTCTTTTTAAAAAATTGGGCCCGGTAGGATTCGAACCTACGACCAAAGGATTATGAGTCCTCTGCGCTACCGCTGCGCCACAAGCCCTTTTGTTTTATTTAATTATCATTAGGCTCTAGCAGCAGCTGCGCTACCTGCCTCTCACAAACCAGATATTGAGTCGGCTCCTGTGCGACAGAGTGCCAATAGCCATAAGTTCTATTCTATTGTATTGATGGATGTAAATTTTACCCAACTTCTAAGATATCATTGATATATTTTCTCGTCAAGTCTTTGTTCTGTCGTTGTCTGAACAAATTAGAAATTGCCTGTTTTCAACAAAGTTAAATTTTCCGCTTTCGCAAAAAAAAGAATTTTATTTCATTAGGGCTTAATAATTTAACATTGGAAATTTTTTATCAATAAATTTAATTTTATTTACTTGTACGGACGACTTAATTAAAAAAATAATGGTATTTCTCGACAAATATGGTAGAATATACGTAGCCAGAATAAATCAGAGGAATATGATGAATAAAAAATTTGCTATATTGATATGTACAATTATCACTATCACGACTGCAGTGACCTTGAATGCGCAGGAACTAAAAGTAAAAGATTCAATTATAGGCAAACCAATCTCCTTGACGCAAACAGAGTCAGTCGACAAAAAGCCTGTAGCTACTAAAAAAGATTCGGCTACCACTAAAGTCTATTTAGATGTGAATCCACTTGATGTTGTTGCCAATCCACAAAAATATTTGAACAAAGATGTAAAAATTCGAGGAATATTTGATAAATTTTCTGTCGTTGGATTGGATTACAAGCCTGCGTTCAGAAGCTCTGATGATTATATTTTGTTTTTAATAAAAAAGAATGAAATAAAAGGTCACTCAATCCCTTTGGCAGAAATGAAAATTTTTATCAAACGTAAAGAAGCCGAAAAATTTATAGATTTAGATGCCGGTGATGAAATACAATTTACCGGAAAAGTATTTTCAACTGCGCTTTCCGACCCTTGGATAGATGTAGACACTCTTACTGTACTAAACAAGGTAAAAAAGGCAGCTACGAAAGATACTCCTCAAACTGAAAAGTCAGAAAAGAAATAATAAAAAGGAATAGAAATGGAAGATAAAAAGGCTTATTTGACGATTCATGGACATTTTTATCAACCGCCGAGAGAAAATCCGTGGTTGGAAGCGGTTGAAATACAAGACAGTGCAGCGCCATTTCATGATTGGAATGAACGAATAAACCTTGAGTGTTACAATCCTAATTCCTTTTCGAAAATTGTTGATGGGAATAACAAAGTTTTAAATATAATTAACAATTATTCTGCGATGAGCTTCAATTTTGGGCCAACGCTGCTTTCTTGGCTAGAAGTGTACGCACCCTTAACTTATGAAAGAATAATAAAAGCAGATGTCGAGAGTATTCATGATTTTTCCGGTCACGGAAATGCTATAGCTCAGGTTTATAATCACATGATTATGCCATTGGCGAATGAGCATGACAAATATACACAAGTTATTTGGGGGATACAGGATTTCAAGAACCGCTTTGGACGCATGCCTGAAGGAATTTGGCTTGCAGAAACTGCTGTCGATGATGCAACTCTTGAAGTTTTAGTAGATTGCAATATAAGATTTACAATTTTATCACCGTATCAAGCCTCAAAAGTAAGACCATTAGACGCAAAGATTGAAAAAGATTGGACTGACGTAAGTTGGGGAAATATCGACCCTGCAAAGCCTTATAGGTATTTTATCAAAAATAATCCTGAAAAATATATTGATTTATTTTTCTATGATGGAGCAATTTCAAAATCGGTTGCTTTTGACGAATTGCTGAAAGATGGGAACAAATTTGCGCAACGTTTGTGCGATGGGGTATCAGAAAATAGAAACTACTCTCAACTTGTGAATATTGCAACTGATGGTGAAAGTTATGGTCATCACACGAAGTTTGGTGATATGGCTCTCGCTTATATTTTGGGGATAAAAAGTAGAGATGTGGGATTTGAATTGACAAATTATGGCGAATTTTTGAGTAAATTTGGTGTAGCAGACGAAGTTGACATAAAACAGAATTCATCGTGGAGTTGTTCACATGGAATTGGTCGTTGGAAAGAAGATTGTGGCTGTTCGACCGGCGGTCATGGCGGATGGAACCAAAAATGGAGGCAGCCTCTGCGAGAGGCTCTTGACTACTTACGTGATGAGTTGGCAGAGCTGTATGAAAATGAAGGTGCTAAATATTTTCACGACGTTTGGGACGCTAGAAATCGTTACATCAGAGTGATTTTAGATAGAAGTGATTTAAGTGTAAAAAAATTCTTTTCTCAAGTTTTAAAACCTGATTTAGATGACAGTGAAAAAGTAAATGCGTTGAAACTTCTTGAAATTCAACGTCAATGTATGTTGATGTATACAAGTTGTGGCTGGTTTTTCTCTGAAATTTCAGGGATTGAAACAACTCAAATTTTAAAATATGCAGCTCGGGCAATGCAATTGGCTAATGATTTTGAAACAAAAAATTACGAACAGAAATTTTTAGAAATTTTATCGCAAGCGCAAAGCAATATTCCTGCATTCGGCAATGGTCGAGATATTTACGAAAAATTTGTTCGACCGTCTATAGTAAAAATTAAACAAATTGCTAGTTTGTGGGCGTTTACATCACTGTTTGAAGACTATGATAATGAAACAACATTATACTGTTATACAATTAAAAAACATAGTTACAAACGTGTCTACAAAGGCAAGGGTTCGTTAGTCATAGGTCGAATTGAAATACAATCGAAAATCACACATGAAACTGCCGATATAATGTTTGCCTTGTTACAGCATTCAAATGGGGAATTTCATTGTGCGATGAAAAATTTTGCTGATACTTATGATTATAATCAAATTTTAGAAAAACTAACTCAAACATATTTGCTAAATCCTGTTACTGAAATTATCAGAGAAATTGACGAATGTTTCGGTAAAGAATATTACACGCTCAAAGATATTTTTATTGAGGAACGTAAAAAAATTCTAAAAATTCTTATGCAAGGTCGTTTGGATAAATTTGCCTCTACCTACAACGAACTATATAATGAGGGTAAGGGCTCTATTTATCATTTACAAAGTTTGGGATTGAGTATCCCCTACGAGTTTAAGCTTGCTGCAGGTTACACGCTTTCTCAGGAATTTAATAACTTGATTATTAATAATACAAACGATCTAGACGAAGAAATTTTGCAACGAGCAGAAGATATAATCAATGAGGCTAAACGGATTGGCGTTGAATTGAAAAAGAAAAAAGTTAATGAGTTGTTTTCTCAAAAGGTGACACACAAAGTATACAGATTTGCTCAAAATCTTGAAATTCACCAAGTTGAAGACATACTGGATATTTTTAATAAAGTTGACAGACTTGAATTACTTATAGATATTGCCGAGGCTCAAAATACTTATTTCACTCAAATTTACAGTAAACTGGACGATATGATAAAACAAATAGAACCAACTGATAATATTTTACAAATGCGTGCATTTATTTCATCAATCTTGGAATTGGGACAAAAATTGAATATAAATGTCAATTATTACAAAAACTTTGTTCTTAAATTACCAACGAGATGACTAATAACATAAGACTAAGAAGTGAGGTTTAAATGGACAACAAAATTATTATTCTCTCAGGTAAGCAGCTTTCAGGCAAAGATACCGTAGCAAAAATTTTGCTCGAATATTTAACAGATTTTCGACGCATCGGTTTAGGTGATGCAATAAAACTGGAGTATTCAGAAAAAAAAGGTCTAACGCTTGATGAAATTGAAAAAAATAAAGCAACATACCGACATGATTTAATTACTTTAGGCAACAAAAGAAGAAGCGAAGACCCAGACTATTGGATTAAAAAAATTATTAATTTGCCATACAATATCGTAGTCCCAGACATTAGGATGAAAAGAGAATTGGAAGTGTTTAAAAGCGCAAATGCGTTTTCTATCAGAGTAGAGGCGTCTTTAATCGCAAGAGAAAAAAGAGGTAAATTGGCTAGTGTCGATGACATAACAGAAACCCAGCTTGATAATATTTTTGATTGGGATTACGTAATACTCAATAATGGAACCTACGATGAGTTGCTTGAAAGTACTTCGTCCCTACTTAACACTCTAAAAGAAAACTTTTTAAAGGATTAAATATAATTTATATTTCAAATTTATTTACAATTCTTAACTGTTTGTATTCAAAAAAACTCAGAAATATAGTAGTATATACATGTAGTTCTATTAAAATTAGGAAAAATAATTGACAGATAGGTACAATAGTTTTGATAATCTTGAGTCGTCGGTGCGTAAAACCTCTGTAATACAAGAGCGAATTAATCTTGTATCAACTCATATGTATAAACAATATTTAGAGTATGAACAATCTACAATAAACACAAAAAATATTTTCATGAAAATGGTAGAAGACGCAGACGCTACTATAAATTATTTAAAACAGTCTTTTTCTACGAGAGGACTTTCCGGACAAAAAATTTTTTATGAACTGGAACAAACAAAAGCCTTACTAATACTGAATATCTTGTGGCATACAATTACTTTCACGGCAATAGCTAACGACAAGCCACAAGCGTTGTACCGTGAAAATACAGCTCCGGTTTTTGCAGGAAGAATTATAGCACTGAATGGTCGTTATAGCGAAATTATTAAAAAAGAAAATGTAAATGAAAATGAAATACAAACGCTTCTAGACTACGAAGTTGCTTCTTTATATGTACCTGCTGATAAATCAGCACCTTCTATTATTAAAATCAGACATTTAGGGAACAAAGAATTGGTGATAAGCCAAATGGATGCACCACGAGAATTTTTGTTGAAAGTCGTTGAGATTATTTGTGGCGGAGGTCTTTACCATGAAGAAAGTATTAAAAAAACTTTTTAAAAATCAAAGTATTTCTTTGTAGCCTAATTTTTTGCATGAAATATACTGGTCTATCATTTTTTGATAAAGCATTTCAAATGTCGGGTATTTTTCAAACAACTCTTTTTCTAAAAAAGAATAACAAGGATTCGTTTCATTTATTTGATACAATTTTTTGTTTCTTTCTATGAGATTTAAAAAAACATTTTGTGCACCTAATCTATCATTTTTGTAGGAATTACAGCTTTTATGCACAGGAATTAAATTCCATAACTCATTGTTAGTAATATAATTAAAAGGGATGAAGTGGTCTATGCTTAAATCATTACACAATTTTCGTCCGCAAATCCAACAATAATCAGAATATAGTGGCAAATTCTTATTCGTAAAAATTTTTTTATATTGACTTAAATTTCTTTGTTCTATTTCACCTGAAATTTTATTATACAAATTCGGTACAGAATTATATTTTTCTAAAAATTTTATCAATTCAACATATACAACATCTTTTACGATTGTCAGCAAATTATTATCAAGTAACAATTCAT
>CAZTVM010000073.1:0-9843 GCA_964617065.1 uncultured Muribaculaceae bacterium | reverse complement strand
TCCTGAAGGTTGTGCCTCAATTTTGTTCAGAGATGCGAGTCTGTCTTCAATTGCTGCTGAAGCACTAAAAATCACAGCAGATGATTTGATGAAATTAGAAGTCATCGATGGGATTGTAAAAGAACCTATGGGTGGTGCTCACTACAACCCGAGTATGATGGCAACCACATTGAAAGATACAATTCTCGAAAATTTGAAACTTTTATCGCAACTTTCACCCAAACAATTAAAAGATGAAAGATATGAGAAATTTAGAAAAATAGGTGTATTTTATCAATAATGGAAAAAAAATTTTTAGAACTTAAAATTGAAATTAATCCTAATAGCAGCGAATTAGTTTGTGATACTCTTTTTACAAATTTTGAATGTGAAGGAATTATAACAGCGGAAGAAGAATATAAAGACTTAGAACTGATAAAAACTACCGAAAATATAGTAACAGCTTATATTCTGTTTGATGATGAAAGTTTTGATGAAATTGTCAAAACAATAAAAGAGGCAAGAGAAATTTTTATTAAAAATGGGGTTGAGCCTACGACTTTGGGTAGTTGGAATGTAAAAATTGCAAAAGTTGTAAATGTTGATTGGTCTAAAAAATGGAAAGAAAATTGGCGACCGACAAAAATAAGCGATAAGATAGTAATTTCACCAAGCTGGATAGATTACGAAAAAAAAGATGAAGAAATAGTCATTAATATTGACCCGGGCGCTGCGTTTGGCACAGGAACACATCAAACTACGCAGCTATGTGTCATTGGTCTTGAAAAATATTTGAATAAAAACGATAGTGTTGCAGACATAGGCACAGGCTCAGGAATATTGGCGATAATCGCCTCTTTACTTGGAGCAACAATTGCTTTAGGTATTGATAATGATGAGACAGCAATCGATGTTGCCATTACTAACGCAAAGTTAAATAACGTAGAAAATTGTAATTTTCTACATGCTGAAATAAATTCGGTGAAGGAACAGTTTGATTTTGTTACAGCGAATATTTTACATAACGTTTTGGCTGAAATCATGCCTGATTTAAAAAGAATTATGAAGAAAAATGCAAAAATGGTTTTAAGTGGTATATTGGATACAAAGCAGGAAACTGTTTTAACAGCAATAGAAGCGAACAGCTTAAAAATCGTTGAAAAAATACAAAAAGACAATTGGGTAGCTTTTGTCGTTCAAAATTAAAATAAGAAATAAAATAAATTAAACGGAGATTAATGATGGCGAAAAAAGGGAAGTGTGCAATTATAATACCTGCAAGATACGGCTCAACCAGACTGAACGCTAAAGCCTTAATTAAAGTAGAGGGCAAAACAATAATTCAATGGGTTTGGGAAAAAGCTAAAGCAACAAAATTAGCAGATGAAGTTATTATTGCGACCGACCACGAAGCTATTTTTGATGTAGCTAAATCTTTCGGCGCAAACGTAGAAATGACTGCCGTTGACCATAAAAGCGGTAGCGACAGAATTGCTGAAGTTGCTAATCGCCATGAAGAATTTGATTACATCATAAATTTGCAGGGCGATGAACCGATGATTATGCCAGATAGTATAGACAAGGCGATTTTTGCTATAAAAAACACACCTAATGCTGAAATATCCACTTTGCTAAGAGTTATCGATGATAAATCAGAGTTGGATAATCCTAACTCAGTAAAATGTGTGATTGACGAAAACGGCTTTGCACTATATTTCTCTCGCTCAAAAATTCCATACGAAAGAAATATATTAAATCATACATTCTACGGGCATGTCGGAATATACGGTTATAGGCGTGACTCACTGCTAAAAATGACGAAATTGCCTCAAACGTCTTTAGAAAAGGTGGAAAGTTTGGAGCAGCTAAGAGCGTTGCAATCAGGAATGAAAATTATAACTGCAATAATTGCATTTAAGCCTGTGGGTATTGATACACAAGAAGATGTAGAACAATTTGCAGCCACCTTTCATAAATAGCAATTTTCATTATTTGTGCAATAATGATAGTTGAATGAATAAAAAAGAGATTTATTATGACAAAAAATTATTCTATACAATCAGTTGTTGAAATATGTAAAACGCAAAAATTTGTAAATGCTATCTGGATAGTATTATTCGCAATTGTATTCACTTTGGTTTTATCGTCAAAGTATTTTTTGTTTCAAAATATTTTAACAGACACAAACACAAGTAAAAGAGATTTATACACGCAAAAAACGATAACCGTTGTTGACACATACAAAACAGAGCTGCAAAAAAAAGCTGCTGAACAAAAAGTTGACCCAGTCTTGATGTTGGCTGAAAATTCATACATAACAAATGATTTTCATTTGCTACTGTCTTCTATCGCAAGTATTCGGAGTCAAAAACTTTCTTATGAAGCTAAAAGAGAAGCGTTGTCGGAACTGTTTGATATGGTTAATCATTCTGACAGAATTTTCGTTGTCAATTATTTGATGTATGCCTCGAATAAAAGCGTCAATTCCATATTTTCAAAAGCCACTGATGACTTAAACAATGTTCTTTTAAAAATAAACATTTCAGCAAAAAATTTTGATACAGCGACTATGAATTCAACTATTTACAAGTATCTTGGCGCTTCATCAAAACATCGTTCTGATGAAGCAAAAGTAATGTCTGTGCTGATAGAACAGGTGATTATACCTAACATAATTATTAATGAACAAGCAACTAAGTTGGCGAAAGAAAATGCTGTTGCAGCTGTAGCTCCATATACAAAAACTTATCAAAAAGGTGACAAAATTCTTTATGAAGGACAGCAAGTTAACAAGTTTGAGCGTGCAGTTTTGAAAGAAGCTGGTTACAGTGTTTTAGATATAAACATTGAGGGATTTTTAGGCATTTTTGCAATTGTTTTGATTTCTGTTATTGCATTTTTGTACTATTTGCATTATTTTGAAAAACCGTATTTGACTAAAAATTATTTGACGATTATTGGCTTGCTAGCTATTATAATTGCTGCTATAGCGGCACTAAGACCTGACGATTTTTCTGTTTACATAATTCCGATACAGATTTTTATTTTATTAATAGCAATTTTAATGACACCGAGAATATCGTTTATTGCTACGTTCATACTTATGTCAATTATTTCACTTTCGTTTATGTTTACAATACAACCTGTTATAATATATTCGCTAATAGCTTTGTATACGACGATATCAATAGCAAAAATTAAATACGCAAAACGTGTTGACTTAGTTAAAGTGGGTATTGGCTCAGCAATAATAATGACGCTGCTGATACTAAGCATCTATGCAATTGAAAGTTGCGCAATTACACTAGAATGGGGTGTACTTTTAAAAGACGTCATATCTGCATTTTCAGTAAGTTTTGTAAGTGGTATTTTGACATTAGGCTTGTTGCCGTTGATGGAAAGTATGTTTAAAATTATAACGCCGTATGAACTCGCAGAGTTGGGCGACCAAAATCAACCATTGCTAAAAAGACTGCAAATTGAAGCTCCGGGTACTTTCTCTCATTCAACTATGGTCGCTAACTTAGCTGAAAATGCTGCAGAAGCCGTTGGTGCTGATCCAGTACTTGCTCGTGTAGGAGCTTTATACCATGATATCGGCAAACTTAAAAGACCTTTGTTTTTCATAGAAAATCAGCCATTTTTCGGAATTGAAAATCCTCATTCAAAAATCAATCCCAGATTAAGTAAAATGGTAGTCACTGCTCATCCCAAAGATGGTGTAGAACTTGCAAAAGATAACGGTTTGCCTGTTATCATACAGGACTTAATTCTGCAGCATCATGGTGAGTCTTTAGCGACTTATTTCTACGCAGAAGCCATCAAACAAGACGGCGAAGGAAATGTTAGCGAGGATTTATTTAGATACAGTGGTCCTAAGCCGACGACAAAAGAGGCCGCTATTTTGATGATTGCTGACGCAGTCGAAGCTGCAGCTCGAACTCTAAATGAAAATTATACTCAAGAAGAACTCGAAAAATTAATAAACAAAATAATAAAAGAACGATTAGACGATGAACAGCTTTCAGACAGTCCGTTGACTTTGAAAGATTTAAAAACTATTGCAGTCACTTTTAACAGAATTTTGCGTGCTGCGCACCATCAGCGTATTAAATATCATGAAGATATTATTTTAGAGCTTAAAAATAGAGCAACTGAAAAAAACGATAAAGTTAACAAAAAAAATGATGAAAATTAATATTTCTATCCAAAATGAATATGTTGGCGAATTAGAAAATGATGAAAAATTAAATTTGACTATTTTGCGTAAAAACACCAGAAAAATAGTAAATTATTTGTTGAAACAACAAGAAATAATTGAACGAGCCAGTTTGAAGGATTTTGATTATTCAATATTGTCGTTTGAGATTTTATTTGTTAACGACAATGAAATTCAAGAAATTAACAGAAATTATCGACAAAAAGATAAACCTACTGACGTGATTACTTTCGCCTTATTCGCTGATTCAGAGCCGAAGTTTGTCTTAGATGGCGAGATTTCTCTTGGGGAAATAATTATTTCGATTGATACAATAAAAAAACAAGCAAAAAATAATGGATTTAATTTTTTACATGAACTATACTATATTATAAGTCACGGAATTCTGCATCTGTTAGGATTTGACCATTTAACAGAATCTGAATACCAATTTATGGTTGAGTATCAAAATAAATCGTTGGAGTTGAAAAGTTTATGACTAGATTTACAAATAGAAAATTTATGAATAGCGTAAAAAATGCAGCAAAAGGATTAGTAATTACTATAAAATCTCAAAGAAATTTTAAAATACAAATACTTATAGCATTTTTTATAACATTTGTCTCGTTTTTATTCAAATATAGTGCACTTGAATTTTGCGTAGCTATTTTGACAATAATGCTCGTTATGATAGTAGAAATGTTAAATTCCTGCATTGAGTTTGCATTAGATGCGATTTATCGTAATAATTACTCGATTTTAGTAAAAATGTCAAAAGATATTTCAGCTGGTGCGGTATTATTAGCGTCATTGACATGTGCAGGAATAAATTGCGTTATTTTTATTTCAAAGTTTATATAACATTTTCAAATAAAAAACAGGCAACTTTATGGTTTTCTTGAACATTTTTTAATTTTGGCACTTGCATTAAGCAAGGTGCGAAACAATCAGCGCAACGAGGGTGAAATCTGCAGCCTGAAATTCTGTCATAAATTGAGGGTGGTTGTCCTTCGATAATCTCGAGATTACCTGCATTAATGTCCGGCACAGCCTTTAACAATGCTTTGGTGTAGGGGTGTTTGGGATTATTAAATAATTCAAAATTTGTCGCATATTCAACTACACGTCCTGCGTACATTACGGCTATTTCATCTGAATTTTCGGCGACAATACCTAAATCATGAGTAATTAAAATAATAGAGGTCGAAAATTTTTCTTTAATTTCACGCAAAAGTTTCATAATTTGCGCTTGCACAGTAACATCTAGAGCCGTAGTCGGTTCATCAGCAATAATTACATCTGCGTTGCAAGCGAGTGCCATTGCTATTATAACTCTTTGTTTCATTCCACCTGAAAATTCGTGAGGGTAGCATTTTATCCTATTTTCAATATCAGGAATTTTTACTTGTTTCAGCGCTTCAATTGCAACTTTTTTTGCTTTTTCGCCTTTTAAATTCTGATGTAATTCAATAATTTCCAACATTTGATTTTCAATAGTATAAAGAGGATTTAAGGAAGACATAGGGTCTTGAGGAATGAGCGCAATTTTTTTGCCCCTGATTTTTTGCATTTGATTTTCGTTTAATTCTAAAAGATTTTCATTGCTGAACAAAATTTCGCCTGACTTAATAGAAGTATTTTTAGGTAACAAACGCAAAATAGACATGGCAGTTAGCGTTTTTCCACAGCCTGATTCCCCTACGAGTGCAAGCACATGCCCTTGGCGCAGCGATAAATTAATGTCATACAAAACTTGCGCAAATCCTTGTTCTAATTCAAATCCCATATTCAAATTTTTTATTTCAAGAATATTCATTCTATTATTTTAATATAATTTTAAATATTTACCAGATATAAAAGTCTAATAAAATCTGTTAATAATTATTTTGCGTGGTAAAATGTAATAGTGAACGTAAATGAGGATTAGAAATGAGAAAAATTTTTATTGAAGATATTGCGCAATATGAAGGTCAGGAAATTATATTGCAAGCATGGTTGTACAACAAACGTTCAAGCGGTAAATTACATTTTTTACAGTTACGTGACGGTACGGCTGAAATACAAGCAGTCGTTTTTCAAGGTAATGTTTCTGATGAGATTTTTAAACTTGCCGATAAAATTACACAAGAGTCTTCAATAGAAATAAAAGGAACAGTAAAAAAACATGAACGCTCTAAAATCGGCTATGAAATAGATTTGAGTGATTTAAAATTAATTTCGCAATCTGAAGAATACCCGATTACACCTAAAGAGCATGGGACTCATTTTTTGATGGAAAATCGTCATCTTTGGCTTCGTTCTCTTAAACAAAAAGCTATTTTACGAGTTCGTCACAGAATTATAAAGTCAGTGCGAGATTTCTTTGACAACAAAGGCTTTACGTTGGTTGATGCACCTATTTTTACCCCAAACGCCTGTGAAGGCACTACAAATTTATTTGAAACTGATTATTTTGATACAAAAGCTTATTTGACACAAAGCGGTCAATTATATATGGAAGCAGCTGCAATGGCTGTCGGAAAAGCTTATTGTTTCGGACCTACCTTTCGTGCAGAAAAATCAAAAACACGAAGGCATTTGACTGAATTTTGGATGGTGGAGCCGGAAGTCGCTTTTTTTAATCTTCAAGACGATATGGACTTGATGGAAGAATTTGTTGAGTACATAGTGCAACAAGTTTTAGAGCACAATAAAGCAGACTTGGAAGTGCTGGAACGAGATATCACGAAATTAGAAAATATCAAACGTCCTTTCCCTCGTATATCCTACTCGGAAGCTATTGAAATATTGCACAAAAAAGGTAATGATACACCTTGGGGCGAAGACTTTGGTGGCGATGAAGAAACTTTAATATCTGAAGAATTTGACAGACCTGTTATGATTCACCGCTATCCTCGTGACGTAAAAGCTTTTTATTTTAAACAAGACCCTAAAAATGAAAAACAAGTGCTTTGCGTTGACATGATAGCGCCAGAAGGCGTTGGCGAAATTATAGGTGGCGGCCAACGTGAAGACGATATTGACATTCTGAAACAAAAAATTAAGGACAATGGGCTTTCGGAAGAAGTATTTAATTGGTACTTAGACTTGAGAAAATACGGCAGCGTAGAACATGCCGGCTTCGGTCTTGGCATTGAAAGAACCGTTTCATGGCTGTGTGGCGTTCCTCATGTACGTGAGACTATTCCGTTTCCTCGTTTAATGGATAGAATAACTCCGTAGAAAGGTATTTAAAAATTATGAAAGAAAAAGCAATACAATATTACAAAGAAGGGTATTCATGTTCAGAATCCGTTTTAAAAAGCGCAATTGATGAAAATCTTATTCCAGAGCATTTATTGCCTGTGGCAACTGCATTTTCAGGCGGAATTTCATCAGGTTGTCTTTGTGGTGCAGTTGCAGCTAGTGAAATTATCATAGGAGCTTTGAACGGTCGTTGCAATCTTGAGCAATCTCCTGATGAGGCAAAAGCACTCGCTAAAGAATTTCTTACTCTATTCAAAGAAAAACGCAAAGCTGTTTGTTGTCGCATTTTGTCAGCGAAATACGATTTTCACTCGCAGGAAAGAAAACAAAATTGTATGTCTATAGTAAGCGATTGTACTAAAATTCTGGAAAAATTATTACAGCATGAAAAGACAGAAGCATTTGAGCACAACAAATAAACTCCTGTCAAAATAAAGACAAGAGTCATACTTCATCAAACAGAAATTCTAATTTTTGTTCAAATAATTATATACTTCACAAAGTCCTTGTTTTTTGAGCTTTTCACGCATTGGGGTGTCACTTTCATAAAGCGCTGCAATCACTCCACCATGTTTATCTAAGCCGGAAATATCTTTGTATGTATTGTTTTTATCATTAGTAACGTAAATAGGACCTGAGACACGATGAATTGTAAGTGTGTCATAACAACCCAAGGGTGAGTGTGTCGGGTTAGTTGTAATAGCATTTACTTGCGTTGCAAAAAATAAAATTAAAATAGGTAATAAAAGCTTTTTCATTAATAGTCTCCTAGTAGTTTCTTGTATTTTAGCATATTTCAAAAAGTAAAATCAACATGAATTGTCTTTTTTATAATAAATTGAAACACTTACTATATTACATGTAAAACTTGGACATAAAAAAAATTGCTATACAAAAAATAAGACTGTTGGTAGTTTTCAGTAGAATTATTCTTTTTTTATCAAAAATCTTTTGTTACTTTCAGGTTTTGTATTATCGTTAGTAGCTGGCTCTGTTTTGTTCACAATAACTAATATTTCATTTTCTCCAGCCATTTTTAAATTATTTCTGGCAATCGCCTCTATACTTTCAAGGGAACCAAAATCCTTAATTTCTTCTTTTAATTTTTTATTTTGTTCCAATGCAGCAGTATTCAACATTTTCATTTTTTGCATTTTGCTTGGCATGTTGATACATTTTGAAACATTTAATAGTGCGCTATAACTAAAATAGACTATGCAAAATAGTAATATAATCGTCAAAAATGAGTAATAAACTTTTACCTTTGTTTTCCGTTTATTCTGCGATTTATTGCCATTCGAAATTTCTTCGTCCATAAAATGCCCCCAGTCATCTTACGTAAATTATTTAGTACTTACAGCTTCGGTAGAATTATTTTTAGAGCCAAGTTCAGTAGAATTTTTACGTTTTTTTCGTCTCATTAGATCAACAAAAGCTTCTATGCGAGTCAAGTAGCCGGCTTTACCTGTTTGTTCATCCATAATCAGTGATAGAACAGGGATTGTCATATCTTCACGCATTGATGGAAATATATTTTGTGACATAATTTCAGGCATGCAAGTAAACGGGCTAATGTGAATAATGCCATCTTTGCCATTCTCATTAGCAAAAGCTACATCGCTGACGCATTCAATAGCATCACCGCCGATATCACGAGTCAAATAGGGCTTTGCCAGTCTAAATGCACGTTGCAAATGAGTTTCACCTTTTACAAAAAATTTCGGTAAAATAGCATCTTTTAAAAAACTAGATATATTCAAGCTTCTGCGGACTTCAACACCCATTTTGCCTAATTCTCTTTCGAGATTTTGATTACTGAATGGGTCAAGAACAACGTATATTTCGCCTGTTATATCGACGTGCAATATTTCACGTTTTTTATCAATTTCTATTTTTTCAAAATCTTTTTTGATGTTTTTATATAGTTTGCGCAACTCTTTCACATCATCAGTTGTATCAATTTTTTTTAGTGAATTATTATATAGTTTTTCTGATGTACCGATGACCATCTCTCTCGCACGGTAAAAAGAAAGCAGTTTTTCTACTTTATCTAAAATAAAAATTTTACTAATTACCAAATAAATAGCTTGAGCGTACAGCCAAAAATTATTTTTTTTGGTCAAACGGCACAAAAAATTATACATTCCTTTAAGCTCATCGTATAGCTGTAGTTCAATAAAATTAGCTTCATACCCTAAGTCACGCAAAACATATTTTATGCCTTTTGCGTACTCACCCATACGACAAGTGCCAGGTGATGAAATCATAGCTACGTAATCAGCGCCGCCTTCAATAGCTTCGATAAAATTCCCTAAAATGAGTTTGTACGGTAAACAAATAGCTTCAGGACTATATTTTGTACCTAAAGACAAAGTTTTTTTACTCGTATACGGTGGTATATAAGGTTCCACACCTATTTT
>CAZTVM010000072.1:0-10198 GCA_964617065.1 uncultured Muribaculaceae bacterium | reverse complement strand
GCCCATTAAAGCGGCACGCGAGCTGGGTTCAGAACGTCGTGAGACAGTTCGGTCCATATCCGGTATACGCGCAAGAGAATTGAACGGAGTCTTCCTTAGTACGAGAGGACCGGGAAGAACGAACCTCCAGTGTACGGGTTATCACGCCAGTGGTAAACGCCCGGTAGCTGTGTTCGGAGCGGATAAGTGCTGAAAGCATATAAGTACGAAGCCCACCGTAAGATGAGTTCTCTCATGACATAAGTCAGTAAGTCCCCAGGCAGATTACCTGGTTGATAGGCTGGAGGTAGAAGTATGGCAACATATGTAGCCGACCAGTACTAATAGGACGAGGGCTTTTCCTAGCTATCATTTTTATGATTAGGATTTGTGATTGCGTTAGTTTATATTTTGTGCAGCTTTCAGCGTATAATCAAGTGATTATGCTAAGTGTATTTTTCATTAATTTATTTTGAAAAATCACTTCGATAATTTTCTTGGTGACAAAGCGGCAGGAAACCACTCGTTCCCATCTCGAACACGATCGTAAAGACTGCTAGCGGCGACAATACTTGGCGGATGACCGCCTGGGAACATAGCTCGTTGCCAAGTCTAATTTTGAAAAGAACTTACTTTTTAGTAGGTTCTTTTTTTTGTTGATTTAATTTTTATTTTGTTTATTTAGCATTTTTTGTGTTGTATTTGTTTTATTTCTTATAGAGGAGTATAAATATTGACAAAAACTAATTTTAATTATAAATCGATATTAAATAGTCAGGGTTCGTTGAGTAATTTAACTTGTAATACGAAGCAGTCGGGTACAAATTATAAAATTTTTCCACAAGTTTCTACTGGAATATCAAATGAAACAAAAGAATTATTAAATGAGGATTCCAAAAAATATTATGACAAATGCAGTGATGTGGAAAAAATATTATATTTATGTTTACTTTCTGATAAAGCGCCGTTCAAGGCTTATGAGTTAACAAAGGGTTATAGACCTAAAGAAATACCGGAAATTTCAGAAAAAGATTCCCAACTTTATAATGATACATCTATTTTGGCTCATATAGAAGGTGAAGAATATGAGAACGCTAATAAGGCGCTTTATGGTGAAAAAAGTAATTTTGTAAAGGAAAAGTTGAAGGCTTTTAAAAGCAAATATCCTGATTATGAGCTAAAGGTTGATAACGATGTAACTGATGAGAAAATGGAAGAAATAATTACAGCCACTGAAAAGTATATAGAACTGCAAAAGAAAGCAAACTTACCTCATTCAAGGGAAATTTTATTCACCAAAATGAATGAATGTGGGGGATTTTATGAAAAACTAGTATCTCCAGAAAGAATAGCTATTAATATTGATTGTAATTCTACAGAGAAGATGTTATTGGTCTTATTGCACGAGAATGCACATTATCGAGATGAAATAGACGGTGGTCGAAATACAGATAAAGTTCCTGACGATATTGCGCCAATATTGCAAAAGTTGCTTAGACCTTATGCTGTTGCCAACAATGAAGAAGCAATTGCAGTTTTGACTGAAGCCATTGAAATGCCCAATGATTTTGACAGTAATAATATGACAAAACAAATTCATGTTAGGCGTGATGATAAATATAATTATTATTTGATGCTAGACGAGGATGCTGTTCTAACTCCTGAAGAATTCCAAAAGATTACAGAGTATTATCAATCTATTGAATGTCCACCAATAATCCCTGATTATAATCCTTTTATTCATACTGGAAATTATCGGGAGGCTATAATTCGTAAAGGTTATTAACTTTTTATAGATGATTAGTTATCTATACCTGTGATATTCGTGAGAGTTGTGTTTAAAATTGTCATGATGGCATGTATTGTCGCTTGTAACAGCTATTGCAACTATTCCAGCTAATAGAGCTGCTATTCCTACGCCTATACCTACTTTTGCGCCTGTCGATAGTTTATTATCTGTTGTTGTTTCTTCTATGTAGGTATTTTGGTAGCCGTTTTTAGTTGCTATATTTTCCTCTGTTACTACGGTTTTTGAGTATGTGTGCTCATTCTGCGGACTATAGGAATAAGTCGCTTTTTCACAATAAGGACATGCAATTGTCATAGTAGTGCTTAGAGCAATCAAACACAATAAACTTACAATCTTTTTCATTTTATTCTCCTTTGACGAGATGCTATTATTAGAAACGACATAATTAACTGAAAGTTCATTATTTATATTTTGCATCTTTTTTTATTTACGGGTTTTACTCATGTATGATATCAATCAATAATAAAAATAGTATAGGAAATAATATAAAATTCAAAGCTAAACCACTTTATGAAGTTACTCTTAGAATTAAGAAAAGGGGTTTTGCCACTAAATTAATGGAAACACTCCTTGGTGAAAATAGAAGACGTGCTCCGCTTAAAGCTTTTTTTTGTGAATATGATAGAGATAATAAAAATGATGTCGAATTATTTTTAGATATATCAAGACATTGGAAAAATTTTGAAGCTACTGCTATTGCAACAGAATTTGAACATAATTTATTCAATCTGAAACCCTACGGCATTGTAGTCGCAAATTCTGAAAATGAAATAATTAATGCTGGTAATCTCGTAGATAAAACGGTCAGTGTTTCTATGGCTTCATTTCCAAATAAAGAGTCTCCTGATTTTTATATTCACTTTCTTTCCTCCGCTCCTGGTATAGCAAATAATTCCGAGTCAAATTTAAGGGGCGCAGGTGCTTTGAATATTTATGGAGTAACTAGAGCCGCAGCTGAAAATAATGTCGAAAAAATAAAGCTTTTTTCAGTAAGGAAAAATTTTAAATTCTATGAACAATTAGGCTTTTCTCAATTGGGAACTCCTGAATCTCAATTCTCTTATTTTGAGTTGTGTAAATCAAATTTTCAACAATTTTTTGAACAAATAAGAAAAAAATATGGCTTTTAATTTGACAATTAACTTTATTTGAATTAAAGTTAGGGTAACCTAACAAAAAGATAAAGAAAACATGAGTATAAAAGCATTAGCAAAATATATAGATCAGCCATTGGTAATAAATAAATTGCAAAAGCACATGCCTGCGATAATTGTGTCAGGAGCTACAGTTATAGGCGGAATTGACGTTTTGCGAACAGAGAAGTCGAAGCAAAAGGAAAAATTTATAAAAAATACGTTGGTATTGACATCTACGATATCAGCGACTTTATTAGCAGCAAGAGGTTTAAAAATTGGTCAAAAGAAGATATTTAATGGATTAATGCCTTTAGAGTCTTCATCAGAGCTTTTGAAAAAACAATCCGCTGTAGTTGATAATTTTTTGCAAAAAAATATTGTCGGTGATGAAGTACTACAAATTTTAAAAAAAACAAAGAAAAATTTTATTTCGCCTGCAGAAATTGATGTTTTGTTAAAAAAAATACCGCAAAATGATAAAAGTAACGCTCTATTTAATACACTTTTTTCTCCTCAAGAGAAATTGACGTCGAAGGGCGTTTTTTCAGAAATGAAGCGGTTACCATTATATGGCGCTTGTGCTGTTGGTGGGGGGATATTAGGAGGTTTGATAGCCGATAAAATTACCTGTACGTCTTCAAAAAAATCGACTGCTAATAAGATAAAGGAAGGGGTTTATCAGTATTTTGCAAATATATTCTTATGTATAGTTGGTGCAGGCAGTGCGTTATATGGTTTGGAACGTTTAGAAAAGGCAAAGTTTATAAAAAATCCTTCAGTTGGGGTAAAACTCGCCACTGTTATATTTGGTATTGTCGGGATGGGGATGATTTGTGGCAGCTTGGCAGCGAATGTGATAGGTAAAAAAGTTGTAAATCCATTGTTTGAAGCTCAAAATAAAGATAACCAACACAAACGCAAAAACGAAGATGATGACTCAATATATTCTGAGCGAAAACCTGAAATATTAGATATAGCTTGTCATATTGACGATATAGGTACAGCGGGTATAATGTCAGGATTTCGTTGGGTAGAAGCTATATTGCCGGCACTTTATATTTTTTCAGGTTATAGAGCCGGTATAGGGTATAGAAATAATGGTTGCGAAGCTGCAATCAAATGCAAGAAAAGAAAAGCTCATCTTGCTAATCATTTTAATCATTGGCAAGATAAAAAAATAGCGTTTAATAATTCACAGTATTTTGTGTAATTAGCTATTCAAGTCGCACATTAATTGTTTTATTAAAATATGGTTATTTTGGTTTGGTTAATAAAACTTAACAAAAGTAATAAAAGCGTGGTTTATCAATAAGTCTGTGGCGATATTGAAAACAGGTTAAGTGTCTAATCTTTAAATAAACAATTTTCTGGTATAATTATAAAAAACTGAAAAGTACTGATAAAACTAAAAAAAATGCTTGCTAAATGATATTGAACATGTAAGATAAAAGAAGTAACTTGTATAGACAAACTAAAAGAGGCTTTAATGTCAAAAGATGTCTTAGAATTTGAAGGCAAAATACTAGAGTCAATGCCGAATGCAATGTTCAGAGTAGAACTAGACAACGGACATGAAATATTGGCTCATATATCAGGAAAAATACGCAAAAATTTCATAAGAATTTTACCTGGAGATAAGGTAAAAGTAGAGATGACACCTTACGATTTAACGAGAGGGCGTATTACATATCGATTAAAGTAGTCTTATTAGAAGAAGGAAAGCAAAAAATGAAAGTTAGATCATCAGTAAAAAAAATATGTGATAAATGTAAAATCATTAAACGTGCAGGCGTTACGTTGGTGATTTGTGAAAATCCTAAACACAAACAAAGACAAGGATAAAACGATAAGTATTAAAGATACAATCAAAGTAGAGTAACAAAGGAGCAAAATAAATGGCAAGACTCTCAGGGGTCGATTTACCCCGTAACAAAAGAATGATAATAGCTTTGACCTATATATACGGAATAGGGCCAACTCGTTCAGCCAAAATTTTAACAGCAACAGGCATTTCGTTTGATTTAAGAACGGACGATTTGACAGATGATGACATCAAAAAATTAAGAAACGAACTTGCGCACTATACGATAGAAGGTGACCTAAAACGTGAAGAAACGATGAACGTAAAAAGGTTAAGTGAAATCAACTCATACCGAGGAATGCGTCACAGACGCAAGCTACCGGCAAGAGGTCAAAGAACAAAAACAAATGCAAGAACAAGACGTGGCAAAAAGACAGGTCCTGTTTCAAAGAAAAAATAATTGATAACTAATTAAAGGAGTAATATAAGACAATGGCTAGACCAGCAAAAACAAAAAAGAAAGAAAAAAAGAATGTGTTACAAGGTGTTGTACACATACAATCAACTTTCAACAATACAATAGTTACTTCAAGTGATACGTTAGGTAACGCCATAGCTTGGGCTTCAGCAGGTGCATGTGGTTTTAAAGGTGCAAGAAAAGGCACTCCATTCGCAGCTCAATCAGCAGCCGAATTGGTCGCAAAAAAATCTATAGACCAAGGTATGAAAAAAGTTGAAGTTTATATCAAAGGACCGGGTTCAGGTAGAGAAACAGCTATAAGAGCTATTCAAGCTGCCGGCTTGGAAATCACACTAATTAAGGATGTTACACCTGTTCCTCATAACGGTTGCAGACCTCCTAAAAAACGTAGAGTATAAAGAAAAGAATAAGGAGTCAAAAATTGGCTAGATATACAGGACCTACAAACAAATTATATCGTAATCGTAAAGTTAAAGATCTGTCAAACAGAATGTTAGTAACTTCTATCAGACAAAATGCTTCAGGTCAGCATGGTGCAGTTAGAAAAAAACTTTCCGATTATGCGTTACATCTAAAAGAAAAACAAAAAATTCGTTTTACTTATTTAGTAAGTGAAAAACAATTCGCAAAATATTACAATGAAGCAGCACGCAAAAAAGGTGTTACAGGTACTATTTTGTTGCAACTTTTAGAAAGCAGGCTTGATAATGTTATATTCAAGGCTGGTTTCGCTATTACGAGAAAGCAATCACGTCAAATGGTAAATCACGGACACGTTCTTGTTAATGGTAAAAAAGTTGATATTCCATCATACCTCGTAAAAGCCGAAGATGTTATTACAGTCAGAACAAAAAGCAGTAACTTTGTGAAAACAGTTACAGAGTTAATTGATATTGCAATTGCACCGGCGTGGATGACTATTGATAAAGAAAACCAGAAAATCGTTTTCGATAGAATTCCTGAACGTGAGGAATTAGACCCTGAGTTCAAAGAACAATTAGTCATTGAGTATTATTCTAAGTAATTAGAGGAGATTGAAATAATGGAATTAAAAATAAAATGTGTAACAACTACTACAGACTCTGATGGTTCCCAGTATGGTAAATTCGTGATTGAGCCACTCGAAAGGGGGTTCGGTACTACTATTGGTAATTCTCTTAGACGTGTTTTGTTATCTTCACTAGAAGGTAGTGCGGTTACATCGCTGAGAATTGAAGGCATTACTCACGAATATACTTCTATACCTGGTGTGGTAGAAGATGTTATCGATATTATGTTGAATTTAAAAGGTTTGGTAGTAAAAGCGGAAAATAGTGATGTACAGCATCTTCGATTAGACATTGACCGTCCTGGGCCTGTGTTAGCTAGTGATATACAACTTCCGATGGGCGTAAAGGTCGTAAATCCTGACTGGTTGATTTGTACGATAGCTGAAGGTGGTAGTATTCACGCTGATATTATCGTGGAAACAGGTAAGGGCTACATTGCGCAAGATGTTTTGAAAGAAAATAAAGGCGGTATGCCTATTGATATGTTGCCGATTGATGCAACGTTTATGCCTATTAAAAGAGTTAGTTACAACGTAGAAAATGCTCGTGTTGGCGAGTTCATCGATTTTGATAAATTAACGCTTGAAATCTGGTCAAATGGTAGTGTTGAGGTTAGCACTGCGCTTTCAGCAGCAGCTAATTTGTTAATCGAACGATTAATGCAAATTGCGGCTATCTCCGGTCAAACTACTGTTTTGCCAACGTTGCCTGTTTATGAAGAAGAAGTCATTGAAGAAGAAGAAACCACAGACATAACTATTGAAGACCTTGAGTTATCTGTTCGTGCTTATAACTGTTTGAAACGTGCTAGCATCAACTCTATGGCTGAATTACTTAAAAAATCGGAACATGATTTATTGAATATTAAAAACTTCGGAAAAAAATCTTCAGATGAAGTAATTGAAAAATTGCGCACTGTAGGTTTGGATTTGTTACCAAATCCCGAAGGTGTAGAAGACTATAACTTATAATTAATGAAGGATTAATAAAAATGAGACACCAATCCAAAAAACACAGACTAGGTAGAGCACAAGACCAAAGAACAGCATTGCTGAGAGCTTTGGCGACTGAGTTGTTTCTACATGGTGAAATTAAAACAACAATCGCAAAGGCTAAGGCACTGAGACCATATGCTGAAGAAATTATTACTATGGCTAAACGCAGTGACCTGAATGCTATCCGTAATGTCGCCAAGAAAATTTACAACAAAAATACAGGTAAATTTATCGAATTGGCCTCAGGTGAAATTTGTGAAACGAAAGAAAAAGATAAGAAGTACACTTCTCAAACAGTTTTGAGAAAACTTTTTAGACAAATAGGTAAAAAATACGAAAGCCGCAATGGTGGTTATACTCGTATTTATCACATGCCACCTCGCCGTGGTGACGCTACAGAAATGGCTTTAATCCAGTTGGTGTAGTCACGTGAGTGACTATATTCGTTGGGCTATTGACCTTGAGTATGCGGGAGCAAACTATTCCGGTAGTCAGATACAAGCTTTAAGTTTAGAACAAGCGGACACTGATTGTAAGAATAAAAAAAGGACGACTAATCCTCACATAATTACTATACAAGGTGAGTTAGAGAAAGTTCTTTGTACATTGATAAAAAAAAATACAACAACTATTTTTTCAGGACGAACAGATGCAGGCGTGAATGCTTACCAGCAAACAGTTCATTTTGATACGCAAAAAGATTTTGTATCTTTAAAAATGTTAAACTCTATAAATGCGTTGTTACCAAATGATATTAGTGCAAAGAATTTACGTCGTGTTGATTGCAGTTTTCATTCACAAAAAAGCGCTAAATGGCGTTGGTATAGATATGTGATTGTTAATCGTGCTCAACGTTCTGTTTGGGATTATCCATCACTCTTAGTCAAAAATGAATTGAATGTGGTACGCCTGAACGAGAGTTTAAAATATTTAGAAGGAGAACATGATTTTTCGGCTTTTAAATGTTTGAAAACCGGTAATCCTGCAAAAATATGTCATCTTTATAAAGCTGTTGCTAACAAGGTCAAGAGAGATATTATTTTTATTGATATTGTGGCTGACAGATTTTTGTATAATATGATACGAATAATAGTTGGGACATTGCTATACATAGAAAATAATTCGTTATCTCCGTCGGTGATGAGTGATATTCTGAATAGCAAAAATAGGCTTAATGCCGGTCAAACCGTCTCACCTGTTGGGTTGTATTTAATGAAAGTAGATTATGAAACAAATTATGAAAAAACAAATATGGAGGCAATCTTAGATGAAAACTTATTCAGCTAAACCTCAAGAAGTTGAAAGAAAATGGTATCTGATAGACGCAACCGATAAAACTCTCGGTCGTTTAGCTGTCCAAATCGCAAACTTACTTAGAGGTAAGCATAAACCACAATATACACCACATGTAGATACCGGCGATTTTGTCGTTGTTATTAATGTGGAAAATATTAAAGTGTCAGGAAAAAAAGAAACTGATAAAATTTATTACCACCACACAGGATACCCAGGTGGTTTGAAGTCAATAAATTTCAGAGCTTTAATGGAAAAAGACCCTAAATTAGCTTTGGAAAAAGCTGTTAAAGGTATGTTGCAACACAATACTTTAGGTGCAGAACAATTCAACAAGTTGAAAGTCTATGTAGGAAATGAACATCCTCATGCTGCGCAAAAACCTGTTGAATATAAACAAGTGGAGGTTAATAATGGCTAACGAAGAATATATTGCAACCGGCAGAAGAAAATGTGCTATTGCTGTTGTTAAATTGGTTAAAGGCAAAGGGCGAGTTTTTGTAAACGGTAAAACTTTGAAAAATTACTTTGGAAATCATCCATCGTTAGAAATGTTAATTTTCCGACCATTGGCGTTAACTGATAATCAAGAAAATTTTGATGTAAGAGTTCGTACGTTTGGTGGTGGAATAGCTGCTCAAGCTGATGCTGTTAAACATGGCATTTCTAAAGCGCTTTTAGCTTACAACGAAGAATATAAAACAGTTTTAAGAGCTGAGGGACTACTCACTCGTGATTCTAGGATTAAAGAACGTAAAAAATACGGTAGAAAAAGAGCAAGAAAAAGATTTCAATTTTCTAAACGTTAATTTTCTATACTATATAAAAAAAGAGGCATTAAGCCTCTTTTTTTTATAGGCATTCTGTATTTAGAATTTCAGCGACTTCTTCGCAACCTTCATCATAATAAAATTCTTCTTCCGGTGATAAAATTTTCAATAATTTTAAAAAGTTTCCAGCGTGTGTTTTTTCGTCATTAGCTATTTCGTGTAAAACTTTTTTTGCGGATTTATTGTCGATAGAGTCTGCAAGTTGTTCATAGATTTGTATAGCTTCATATTCTGCGGCAATTGCGAACCTGATTGCTCGTACTAGTTCTTCGGGATTTAGTTTCTTATCGCAATTTCTGACGCAAAATGGTGTTGTAAATTCAGGCATAATATATTCCTTTCTTTTTTGTGTAAGTAAACAATCTCATTGTTCAGCAAAAAAATCATCACTAATTTAGATAATAACCTTATCGTTACTATATTGGATTAATAAGCAAAACGTAAAAAAACTTACAATAAAAATAATTAGTAGCAAAAAAAAATATTTTTGAGCGTTAAATAAATACATAATTAAAAAAGGTCTTGATTAATGTTGAATATACAAGTCGGCAATATTTGCAGTTATTTAAACAGAAGCACAAATTTTCAGTCAAATTCGGCATCATTAAAAATACGTCCAGCATTGAGTCAGGACACAATCAGTTTTTCTGCAAACTATGGTGATAGTGGTATTTCTATCGGCGAAATAAATACAATAAGGGCAGATTTGCAAGCAATTCCAGGGAAAAGAACTTGGGAAAAAACTCGTTTTTCAGACACTGAAGTTAAAAATATAATAAATTCCTTGAATAAAAAAAATCTCAAATATTTGCAACCTACATTAA
>CAZTVM010000071.1:8547-10272 GCA_964617065.1 uncultured Muribaculaceae bacterium | reverse complement strand
GTTCATTATCATTCGAAATAAATCCTATTTCAACAAGAATTGCTGGCATAGTCGTATGATTAATTACGTAGAATTTTGACTGAAGAACTCCTCTATTATAACTTTTAATAGCCTCAATCATTTTATTTTGGACTAGTTGCGCAAAATCTTTGCTGTAATCGTGATAATAGTGCGTTTCGATACCTGAAATATCAGATTTTACACTTGCATTAGAATGAACACTTACGAACAGTTCTGCATTTTTAGCTTGTGCTACATCAACACGTTCTTGCAAAGAAATCGTTTCATCTTTCCAGCGTGTCATTTCAACGTTTATGCCTTTGCTGATTAAAATATTTGCAACTTTTTTTGTGACGTCGAGATTGATGTCTTTTTCGTTTATTCCTGAACGTACTGCGCCACAATCGACACCTCCATGTCCTGCATCCAAGACAACCGTATTCGTAGAATTACCTTTTTTACTCACAACAGTTGGTTCATTCGGGGTTTTAACCTGTATTTTTAAATGGTGACCATCAGTACTTTCCCATGCATCAACTACTGTTTTTTCTTTTATACCTATTATTATTTTGTAGCCGTCTTTTGAAAATTTATTAACTTTAACAGAAATAAGACGAGAAGGTTTAAAAGTACTTTCTAACATGCCTTGAGTAATACCGGCTGAGTTAAACATTATGATTTCAAGTTTTTTATTGTCACGCTTTAGTGAATAAATAATTGGCGCATCAAAATCGAAAGTCAGCACCTCTGTTATCTCGTTTAAGGAAGCTACGTTCAATTTTTTCAACATTGCTAAATTTGTATATAAAGAAACATTGTCCATTCTGTCATCATTTGAGAGTAAAACGCTTTGTGTGTTAGCTGAAAAAATCGGCCTGTATTTATGTGGGCTGTCAGTAGTTATTACTACTCTCGTCAAGGTTTTATCAAATTGTCCAATTCGGACTTCTTCCTTTTCATCCAGTTGTAACTCTTGACTTTTCATTTCTTGTTTTAACACAGTATTCGTAAAATCAAAAGCGACTCTAGTCGGATCTGACAAATATATAGGCTTCGAAATAGCAGCGTTACCCGCACCATAAACAATTATATTTCCTGCTTTTACGTCCATTTTGTTTATATAGTATTTTGATTTAAGCTTGTATTCTATTTGGGGAATAACGGTTACAGAACTCGGCGTAACCGCTTGTGGCATAACGGCAATAGCTTTTTCGATTTGCTGATAAGTAGTTTCATTGTTTTTCAGTTGCTCACTGGTTGAAGATGGTTCTGACTTATTTGTCGTAACAGCTTTCTCTATTTCAGTTAACGTCATTTTTTCATAATAATCAGGTGTTGTCGCACTTGACTCACGATAAACTTGGAAAAAATATTCTCCTTTAATTTCTTTGTTGTTGTATTTAAAAATTACAACATTGCCACATTGCTGAACTTTTATGTAATCAGGGTCAAAACTATCGTTGTAATACAAAACTATTCTCACGACATTCGGCGCCGTTGAAAACTGCGCTAGGCGTACTTTTTCAACATCTGTATTTTTAAACTCATACGTCTTGTTAGGTTGCGTCAAAACTGCATTTGCGATATCGAAATAAACTCTGTTGTTTTCGAGTTTCCCTGATGTAACCGTTATTTTATCTTCTGGTGTATTTTTAGCATTTGTCAATAAAAATAATCCCGATTCCGTATTGTCAAAAAGAATAGAATTAATTTTTACCTCTGCTT
>CAZTVM010000071.1:0-8537 GCA_964617065.1 uncultured Muribaculaceae bacterium | reverse complement strand
ATAACTTTTTTATCATGAGTATAATTATAATCCAAAAAAATTTTTTTGACATTTTGTTGAAAGATTTATTTTTGATATAATAATTTAATGAATTATATTTGGTTTATTTTGATAGTATTAGCGATAGTTACAGGTGCAATTAACGGCAGATTAGCCGAGGTGGCTAATTCTATAGTTGTAGGTGCAGATTTAGCTGTAAAAACTGCTATTTATTTGATTGGTATAATGGCTTTTTGGTTAGGCATTGTTAAAATTGCTGAAACCTCTGGTTTAGTTAATTTTATAGCGAAACTTCTTTTGCCTATCGCAAAAAAGTTATTTCCTGAAATCTCAAAAAATGAACAGGCTATTGGTGATATTACATTGAATTTTACGGCAAATGCTTTAGGATTAGCCAATGCTGCTACTCCTATAGGAATAAAGGCTATGGAAGAAATGCAAAAAGACAATGTCTGTAAAACATCAGCTTCTAACAGTATGTGCACTTTTTTGGCAATGAATACCGCCGGATTTCAAATAATTCCGGCTACTGTAATTGCTGTTTTAGCCGCTAATAATGTCCCTAATCCGACACAAATTATTGCACCAACGCTGATTGTTACAACAATTGCATTTTCAGCTGCAATAATTATTGCTCGAGCTTTAGAAAAAGTTTTTCCTCCTCAGATAAAACCTGAAATTGAGGTGAATAATGATGTTTAAAATTTTTATGGATATAATTTCTATTTGGCTTTTACCGGCACTAATACTTTTGATACTTATTCATGGAATTATAAAAAAAGTTCCTGTATACGAGGTTTTCGTCGAAGGAGCGAAAGATGGTGTAAAAGTCGGATTAAATATAATTCCATATCTCGTCGCAATTATCGTTGCAGTTTCGATGCTGAGAGCCAGTGGTTTTATAGAAATGTTTGCTGTAACTTTTAGTTCTGTTTTAGACTTTTTTAAAGTGCCTGCTGACGTTTTGCCGATAATGCTAACTCGTTCACTTTCCGGCAGTGCAACTTTAGGACTATTGTCTGACGTAATCACAAATACCGGCGTTGACTCTTATGCGACAAAACTCGCTGCCGTTATGATCGGTAGTTCTGAAACTACGTTTTATGTACTAGCTGTCTATTTTGGAGCTGTTGGCATAAAAAAATTCAGACACGCTTTATTAACAGGAATTTTAGCTGATATCGTCGGCATTGTAGCTGCTGTAACGATATGTAACATGATTTTTGCTGGTTAGGCAATTTTTTTTTTTTAGAAACTTTGTAAAGATATGTATAGCCGGACAAATAATATCGAAAACAATTCAAATGTCGTCACATTGGTGCCAAAAGCTTCACAGCAATTTGGTCGTTCTACGAATGAAAAGAATGTTGTTGTTACTGCGACAAATCCTGCGACAATTCGTTATGAAAAAATTCCTACAAAAAATAAAAAGAAAAATACTATATTAGATAAACTACTTATTCCTGAGTTTGGCGCTTTAGCCACATTTTTCGGCTTTAACAAAATTTATTCTTCAGTCGTAAAGCCATTTTATGGAAAACTTATTCAGAATAAATTTTTAAATATAAGTGATAAAGTTGATTTTGAGACTTCTGAAAAAGCTGTAGCAAAAATGAAAGAGCTATTCCCAAATCTGAATGAAACTAAAATTAATCTTGTCACCCATGAAAATTGTGAACAAAAAATTAATGAGTTTATGACAGCAATTTCCGAGAAATTACAAAAACCTAACCGCCCTAAAAACGACTTTCTTAATAAATTAATTGAATGGCAAAAAAAATTTATGACAGGACAAATCAGCAAAGCAATGCGAGCTGTGGCAAGTGGACAAAACGCATTTTTTGCTTACCCTAATAAAAATATTTATATATCAGAAAAGCTCTATCCGGCTGTATTACATGAACTCGGTCATGCTGCGAACAATTCTACTGCATGGTCAAAAGTTCGCTATCTCAGCATACTGCAAGTACCTATAATCGTTGCAGGCACCGTTTGTTTAGCATTACAACGTACATTAAATAAATATAATGAAAAAAAATGTAAAAAAAGTATTGATAAATTAGAAAATAAAAAAATAAAAGCGACAACTGATGTTGAACGTGACAAAATAGAAAATAAAATCGTTGCAACTAAAAAAGTAAATAAATTTTTCGGAAAATTTAATAATTTCATGCTAAAAACATACGAAAAAATAAAAGATAATATTGGTAAACTAGTATTATTAACTGCGCTGCCCACTATTATCGAAGAAGGCGTAGCATCAATGAAAGGCTTGAAAGCTGCAAAACAAACATTTAATCCTCAAGCCTATAAAACACTTAAAACAGCTTATTTAGTTGCTTGGGGTTCTTATGTTGTCAAAGCACTTGTCACAGCAGTAACTGCTACTTCAGCTGTTCACATTTGGGATAATTTGAGAAATAATAAACAATCGACAAAATAAACTTATAAAAATAAAATTTTTGTTTTTTGATTAGCGAACTAAAACATCTTTTTGCGCATGATACAAATTTATAGTAGAATGAAAAAAGGAATACGAAAAGGAAGTAGTGTTATGCAGCTAATCGACATAAAAAATGATTTAGCAAAAGTAGTTTACGCTCCGGCAGTGCAGGAATTGTTTTTAGCGGATTTTTTGATAGTAGGTGATAGCAATCAAAATTTGCTTGCACAAATTATACATATAGAGTCCACTCAAAAAGAAAACGAAAATATTGCTTTAATAAAATTTATTTTGAGTGTAGACAAAGACGGCGTTGTATCGCCTTATAACGGTTATGTGCCTGCAAAAGACGCCACTGTAAATTACATGGACTCAGAGGAAGTAGTAGAACTTTTAAAAGCCTCTGATGAAACTATGCCTTGGGGGACTCATGCTATTCATAAAGATGTTTTTGTATCATTAGATTTGAATTTTTTAAAAAACAAACCTTATATTCAGTGTGATAACCTAGAAAATGTTTCAACCATTATAAATAATGTTGTAGCCGGTATTCAAAAATACAATAAAAAAATTGTTATTATTGATTTTGATGGGTTGTACGATGATGTTCACACCACAAAATTGACAATCACGAAAGATTTTAAATTGCCACTCGATTATGATAGTTTTGATTATATTTATGAGCATGATTTAGAAGGACTTGATATTCAATCAAGAGCAGCTATTCAAGATATTTTATTGGATTTACAACAGTACGTTAAAACGACTAAAGAAGGCTTTTTGCCTTTTAATTCTTTTAAGTCGGTTGTCGATGCTGAATATAAAAAATCACCAAATTCAGGAATTATTTTATTAAGAAATAAACTGATAAAATACGCCCAACAAGGGCTTTTTGCACAAAGTCAACAAGAATTTGCATTCTTTGATGAATGGTGCGACAAAGAAAATTTACTATTGATTGATGCGTCTTCAGTTCAACTAACTTGGCAAAAAAATGTATTAAGTTTCATTTTATCACAAATTAATCAAGAGTGCTTTGTTATTTTGAATTTGACTGAAACAAATTCTGACAAAAAAATTATAACTAAACTTTATAATTCTAACAAAAAAGTTTACCCTATAGCTATATCCTCCTACAAGTACGAAGAAGCACAATTACTAAAAGCTATTGCTAAAAATTTGGTGTTGTTCACACCAATAGAAAAACTCAATGATTTTGCCGGCTACAATTCATTTTTATCGAAATTGAATTACGATGAATTCATTGTTTGGGGCGAAGACACACTACATATACCTGTTATATTGAAACTATCTTTGATTGATAATAGACACCTTAGCAACAAAACACAAGAAGAAATTGCGAAAAGTGTCGACGACATATTCAGAAGCGAAAGCAAAATATCAATGCCCACTGAAAAAAACATTTCTAACGAGTCGATAATTATCGAAGACCAAAACGATGATACGATTGATTTCAACGACACGGACGATAGTATGATTGTAGAAGATATAGAAGATTTTGCTGAAAAAACAATTGAAAACGAGCCTGCTGTTGAACCAGAAATCGTGGCGCCAAGCGTCAGTCAAAACCCCACGTCTCAAGCTGATTTGGCTGATATCGATTACAACTCTGTTTTTTCTGAAGACGATTTAGATTTTATCGATAATCTGAATAATGATACTGTCACTGACGATTTTGTGACTGAAATTCAAGACAACGCAGAACCTGAACTGCCTAAAACTGCTGTACCTATTTATCCTGCTCATTCTAAAGATGACACTGTAAACTCTGATACTGATGAAAAATTAACTCAGTTCAAAGAAGGCAGTTTCGTTTATCACCCTAAATACGGTAAAGGTATCGTCGAAAAAATCATAAATTACGGCAGCAAAAATTTTTGCTCAATTCAGTTTGACACGAATGGGCGTAGATTGTTGGATTTAAGTTTGGCTGAATTACAGTTAGTGTAACTTTTTTTATTTACATTTTTTCAGGTGCGCTGACAGCTAAAATATTAAGGACTTTTTCCAATATAATTGTAGTTGCTTTTACAAGCGCAAGTCTGGCTTGTGTTAATTTTTTATCGCCAGATAAAACTCTTGAAACAGAATAAAATTGATGAAAAATCCCTGCTAATTCTTGTGCATAATTACAAAGCAAATACGGTGCACGATTTTTTGCACTATTCAAAATGACAGATTTAAAATCTTCTAATTTTAAAATTAATTTTTTCGCACTATCCTGCGATTTTTCGTCTTGTTCCCACAAAATATCGTAGTCAGAATTTTTTTGATTGTCTAAGACTTTTTCTAGTTCATCAGTACTAAACATCGGCGCAATTTCCGTTTTATTTTGTGTATCAATGCGTTTAGAAATTGCATTTCTAAAGATAGAGCAAGAACGAGCGTGAGCATATTGAACATAAAAGACAGGGTTGTCGTCACTGCTTGATTTAGCCAATTCAACATCAAAATCCAAAGCAGTGTCAATGCTTCTCATAATCATCCAAAAACGAGTCGCATCTACACCTACCTCGTCAATTAAATCCTGCAAAGTAATCATATTTTTGCGTTTGCCCATACGCATTTGCTCGCCTTTAATGAGAAGGTTAACTAGTTGCCCTAAAAGGACTTCCAAACAGTCAGAATTGTAATCAAGCGCATCAATCGCTGCTTTTATACGAGGGATATACCCATGATGGTCTGCGCCCCAAATATTAATCAAAACGTCAAATCCTCGTTTCAATTTATCGTAATGATAAGCTATATCTGCAGTCAAATATGTGTTTGTGCCATCAGATTTTTTGATAACCCTATCTTGTTCATCAGTATATGCTGATGATTTAAACCAAATTGCGTCTTCTTTTTCGTACAACATATTTTTTTTACGCAATTTTTGTACGCACTTTTCAACTTCACCACTTTGATGCAACTGCGTTTCACTATAAAAATTATCAAAACTGGTATGAAATTCACTAAGCAATTTTTTTTGCATTTCGAGCATTTCTTTTTTTGCATAATCAGATAAAACAACGAGTTGTTCCTCCGTCAATGTTTTTGTGAGTGTTTTAGCAAAATCATTTTTTTCAAAAACAAATTTTTTCGCTGTTGGGATAAGATAATCACCTGCATAATATTTTTTGGCTTCAATTTCATCAGTCGGGAAAACAGCGTTAATCCCCATTTCTTGTAAGATACGAATATGCAAAGACCTACCGAGATTTTTTATTTGAACACCTGCGTCGTTTATATAAAATTCCTGATAAACGTTATAACCAGCGTATTTTAGCACATTAGCCAATGCACTTCCCATTGCAGCCCAACGTCCGTGCCCAATGTGAAATGGACCTGTCGGATTAGCTGACACATATTCTAAAATGACTTTTTTACCTTCGCCATAGTCATTTTTTGCGAAGTCAGATTTTTTTTGCATAATTTCTAAAATTATATTATTCAAAGCACTGTTTTTAAGTTTAAAATTTATAAAACCTCCGATAAAATTAACATCAAAATCGTCAGAAATAATTTCGCTTGTAATAATTTCTGCAGTTTGAGCCGGAGACATTTTGGTAAAACGTGAAAGAGAAGATACATTTACTGCAAAATCGCCGAATTCAACATTTTTAGGAATACCAACATTTAAATTTAATTCGCAATCAGCCTCAAGTGCGCCGAGTTTTTTTTGTTCGACAAGTTTTTTAATCGTTTTTAATGTTTCATTTAAAATGTAATCTTTTATCATAATTTTTCCTTAAAATTCTATACCTTCTCTGGCTGTAACGCCAATGTCCCAATAGTGTTTTATTGGTTTAATTTCTGAAACTAAATGAGCAACTTCAATAATTTTTTCGTTTGCATTGCGACCTGTCAAAACTATTTCAACATCGTCCGGTTTGCTTTTTAAACATTCAAGCATATCATCTATATCAATCAAACCGAGGTCTAACGCAATGTTAGCCTCATCTAAAATCACGAGTTGATATTTTTTGTTTATTATTGCGTTTTTCGCATACTCCCAACCTTTTTTGGCTTCATATTTATCTTTTTCATTCAAATTATCGGAATATACAATTCGATTTAGTCCAGCTTGCAATATTTTCAGCCTTTTTTTGATATCGTCATTCAAGTTAGAAAAAGAAACTAATTCGCCGTAATCATCGCCACCTTTCGTGAACATAACTATTAGAACATTCCAGCCACGACCGAGCGCTCTCAATGTCAGCCCGAGTGAGGCTGTCGTCTTTCCTTTTCCGTCACCTGTGTATACTTGAATATACCCATGCTTACCAAATTTCGGATTAAATAATGAGCTTTTTTCACTTTCCATTGTTTGACTTTACCGTTTTAATTGCGTAAGCTTATTATATGATTAGCAAAAATGATTGTAAAGTTGACGTAAAAATTGCTAAAGATGATTTGAGATTCACCGCCAAAAATATCAGAAAATCAATTTTTTCTTTGGCAAAAAATAAGCAAATTATTCAAAATATAAAAAATTTTGAAATTTATCAAAATGCAAAAAATATAATGTTTTTTTATCCGCTTGATTATGAGGTAGATTTACGTGAACTATTTGTGCAAAATCTGAGCGAAAAGTGTTGTTTTTTGCCTAAAACTGTGAACGATGAAATATTTATTTGTAAGTATGAGAATGAAAGTTCACTGGTAAAAGGTAATTTCGGGATTTTAGAACCATCCACTAAAATTGAAAAAGATGAAAAATTAGATTTAATTTTTGTGCCGGCTCTTTGCGTAGACAAAAACAAAAACAGACTCGGCTACGGAAAAGGATTTTACGATAGATTTTTAGCAAAAAACAATGTAGTCACTATCGCTGCTGTATTTGATGAATTGATATTTGATGAAGTCATGACGAACGATTTTGACAAAAAAATCGACTATATAATCAGCGACAAAAGAATTATTTAACATAAGGGTTATGTCTTTTTTCATGTCCGATGGTCGTCTCGCAGCCGTGCCCCGGGTAAACTTTGATACTGTCGTCAAGGACAAATAATTTTGTTTGCACAGACTTGACTATATCGTTGTAATCACCACCAGGCAAGTCCGTTCTACCTACAGATTCATAAAAAAGTGTATCTCCGGAAAATAAATCATCACCGACCAAAAAACTAACGCAACCTCTGGTATGTCCTGGAGTAAGCAAAACTTTTATTTGATTGTCCGCAATAGTTAACTGAGATTTTTCGTCCAAAAATTCATCAATTTTGGGTGGCTCAATCAAAGGGAAGCCTAAAGTAGCCAATGTCGGTTTTAACATTTTCACTAAGAGTTCATCACCTTTATTAACATAAACAGGGGCATTTAAACTCTTTTGCAATTCATTTTCGCCTGAGATATGGTCAAAATGTCCATGAGTATTGAGTATGTATTTTAAAGTTAAATTGTTTTCTTTCAATTCTGATAAGATTTCATCTGAATGACCGCCATAATCTATAACAGCAGCCTCTTTTGAATCTGTATCAATAAGTAAATACGTATTTACGTCATATACGCCTGTTACAAATTTTTTGATTATCATTTTTTATCCTGCCTAACTGTTTCCAAATTATACAACGGACGTTGAAAAACATGCATTCTCAAAGGCGGCCAAAACAGGTAGACAGCACGACCTATGAAATTTTCCTCAGGCAAAAATCCCCAAACTCTGGAGTCCGAAGAATTACCTCTATTGTCACCCATCATAAAATAATTCTTTTCAGGAATTGTCATAGGTCCACAGTGTATATTTTCGCCACATTCCATATATGGCAAATTTTCATTTATGTATGGCTCGTCAATTTTTTTATCATTAATAAACACTGCATATTCTTCATTTTTTGATGGTTTTTTAATTTCTAATTTATCACCTGGCATGCCTATCACTCGTTTGATATAAGCTATATCTTTACAGCCAATGCCGGAATATCGTGCAAAAAGAGACCACAGGTCATACTTCAACTCTGTTTGTGGTGGGTAAAATACCATAATATCGCCACGCTGCGGTTTTATAAAAAATCTCGAAACTCTTTCTACAACTATTCTGTCTTTTATTTCTAACGTCGGTACCATAGATGATGAGGGTATCCACCTT
>CAZTVM010000070.1:8181-10546 GCA_964617065.1 uncultured Muribaculaceae bacterium | reverse complement strand
GGACGAGCGGGCTACCCCGGATACTGCGCAGGGCATCGTGCAGGCAGTCTATGACTCGACTCCAGAGAGTGAGCGACGTATACACTCCTCTTTTATGGCTAAATCTCTGTCAGCTTTGGTTAGTGGCGCTTCGTTTTTGCCTAGTTTTATGGGCGTTAACTACTCGATGCAAACAGCTGCTTTTGCTACTGGTAAACTGGTTAATAATTATATCAATAAAAAAAATGTCCCTCAAGCTCCACCTCTTACTGATACTGAGCTTATTGAATTAGCCGGCATGATTGAAAATTTGCAAGACGCTATTATCAATTCTTATTTTAATTATAAAGGGGCCTTAAATGAGCTAAGACAAATACGTTCAAGGTTGGTTTTGTACAATAAAAATTACGCTAAAGCTATTGAATGTAAAAATCGGTTGGAAATTACTATTTCATCGGCACTTTACGACAATATGTTGGTGGAAGAATATATTGCAAAAGAAAATGCAAAAAAATATCAACTTGAGTTGGAACGTTTAACAAGTGAAGACACAATAAAAAAATTGAATCTGTACCAACGTGATATCTCTGACGAGCTTATTAATGCGAATTTGTTGAACGGAAACTCACAGCGAGGTAACAATGCAAATTAAATATAAAACATTAGCACTTATATTATTGATGCTTTTTTTTATTAATACCTCTGTAGCGGATGAAGGCAAAAAGGTTTTAAAACCTAAACCTGCGGCATATCGACTAGGCACGACTGATGAAGTTGAAGCGAGATTTCATGTTGTTGACTCGAAAGCTCCAATCGAAGCGACTAGCAAGGTTCTTTCTGCGTCAGTCACTGAAAATTCAAAAAAAATGTCATTTGCTGATGCAAATTTAAAAATGCTTTCAGGCGAAATTTCACAAGAACTAGGCGTTGACAAAGATGAAATGTTTGCTGAAATTAGTATACTTTGGGCTGGTGCCGTTAAAAAGAGTGAAACAATACGTTTCGCTATTTATAAGTTATCAAATCCTGATGCTGAAAAACCTAACCAAAATGTTGTAAAAAAAATAATTTCACCTCTCGCAGGCTTAACGACACTTGCCGGCGCCGGCGTCGGAGATCCGATTTTATCATCTAGCGCTTTTTTAGGTGGTACTCTACTTGATATCTTTTCAAAAGATGCCAAAGAATTAAACTATAAATACACAAAAGTAAACGATGCTGATATGATTGTTTTAATCAGAAAAATTGATGATATGCAAAAAAATATTATAAATTACTATTGTGATTACATGCGAGATAGAACTGTTTTAATTATGAGAAGCGAAATTTTAGAAAAACGTAAAGCTTTATATGATTCTATGCAAAATAGTTCAAACAACGAATTACTAATTGTAGACGCCTACTACAGAGATGCAGCTGATGCGTGTTCTCGTGCACAAATGAAATTTTTAGCTACTCGTGCTACTCTTGAACAGTTAGTCGGTAATGAGACACTTGTTACTTTCGAAGCCGCTTTCTCTGACGAAAATGATAACTCAAAATAATTCCGTTTTAAGTTATTATAAGTTTTTTTCTTAATAAGGTGATTTTTTTTATTTATCTAGTATAATTTTAATTGTATAAAATTTATTATGTAATACAAGAAGGAGAGTACAATGAAAGTAAGAATTGAAGACGGATGTATAGCTTGTGGGTTTTGTGAACAGGCATGCGAAGCTGTTTTCTCAGTTGAAGATGTAGCTAAAGTTAATTCTGCTAACATCGCCGGCAATGAAGATGCTATCAAAGAAGCCGCTGACGGTTGTCCGGTAAATGCTATTGTTATAGAATAAAAGCATTTAAACATTATAAAAATGAAAAGGTTGCTATTAAGCAGCCTTTTCGTTTGTTTTGTATCAAAATATAAACAAAAACCATGCAAATACTTGATAAATAATTGTTTTTTTTCTATTATGTACCTGTGTCCTATGTAAAAAGTAAGTATCGTATGAATTTGAATCAGGAAAAAAAATCCGCACCTAAAATTAATTTAAAGGATTATACTAACTTAATTGAAACAATTGCAAAAGTTGAGTTTAAGAAATTGTCTTCAAATTATCTAATTGATTATTTGGAAATTGTGAGCATAGGAACTCAAACAATTCATGCGCTGTCACAAACTAAAGGTTTTGAGTATTACAATAATTCGTATCTTTCAACTGCTATAAAATGGGCAATACGTAACGAGGTGAGAAGACGCTATAAGTGGTATTCGTCTAAAACAAAGAAATCTGATGTTCAAACAGATGGGGAAACAAATTCAACTTTTCACCCTGTTAATGAACAAGTTTATTCTACAATTCTCTCTATCGATGATGTCGGTGATGAAGACAATACTGTTCCTCAA
>CAZTVM010000070.1:0-8171 GCA_964617065.1 uncultured Muribaculaceae bacterium | reverse complement strand
GTATGCTGAATTTGTTGAATTGAAAAATATTTTACACGATGCTGTGGCAGTTTTACCTCAAAGAGAACGAGAGCTTATAGAAGCTAAGTTTTACAAAGAGATGAAACTTTCTGACTTGACAATTGAATTTGGTATCTCCCCTTCCAGAATTACTCGCATAATTCAATCGGGGCTAACAAAACTAAAAGCTGAATTACAAAAAAGGAACATGAAATAAAACTATTTTTTTACCGTTTTATTACTTCTATGCTTTCATATTCGTTTAAATAAGGAAGATGCGCTTCTGTGATAAGTTCTCCCGGTAATAATATAGAAATACCAGGTGGACATTCTGCGATTACTTCTGCTGAAATACGACCTAAGGCTTCGTTTTTAGCTACAGTTTCTTTTTCTGAGTAAAACGCTTCTCGCAAATTCATGATGATTTGCGGTTCGACCATCGGCATGTGCTTTCTTTTTTCAATATAATAAATATCTGAATAATTAGATTTTACAATAGTTTTTATGCTTTCGATAAAATACCTAACCTCTTTTTTATTATTACCTATATTAGAGAGGATTAAAATCCCTTCATCAGAAGCAGACTCGACTTCAATATTAAAATCAATTTCCAAGATGCTTTCAAGACGCTTGCCTGATAGCCCATCGATTTTTATAAATATTTTAGTTATATCAACATTAAAATTTTTGTTAGCAGAAAGTACTGTCACGCCTTTTATATCAGCTAGACTTTGTCTAATTTCCATAGCATTTGCAATAGCACGATTTAGTTTTCTTTTGCCTCTTTCAGATTCAAGATTAGCCCTCGCCGCATCTAAACTGGAAAGTAAAAGTATTGAAGGGCTCGTAGAGTGTAACAACATAAGAGCCTGTTCAATTTTCTTTTCATCTAATAAGGTATCTTTTGCAATGTGTAACATAGAACTTTGGGACATGCTGCCACCTGTTTTGTGCAAAGAATGAACGACAGCGTCAGCACCTAATTTCAAAGATGTTTCCGGTAAATTGGCATTGAAATTCCATAAACAGCCATGAGCCTCATCAACGATTAAAGGAACTTTATAATGCTTACATATTTTGCTGATTGATTTTATATCACTAATAACGCCTTCATACGTCGGATTTGTAAGCCAAACCATACCTATATCATCATTATCTTTGAGTAATTTTTCAACAGAGTCTGCTGTAACAGCCCCCCATAGGGACATTTCTTCTAATTTCTCAGGAATAATCCAAACAGGCTGTGCACCTGAAATTATCATGCCAGCGAGTACTGAACGGTGGCAATTTCTATTGACTAATATCTTTTGTTTATTTTTCGTGCAACTCATAGCTAGTGCGACATTTCCTACAGTCGAACCATTGACAAGAAAAAATGTTTTTTTAGCGCCAAAAGCCCTAGCTGCAAGTTCTTGAGCTTCTGCAATTGCGCCTGAACGTGGGTGTAGCGTTCCTAAATTATCAAACTCGTCTGTAGTATCGAGCATTAACGCTTGCTTGCCTATTAATTTTTTAAATTTCTTTAACGTTCCATTCCCATGAGTGTGACCGGGAATATGAAATTGGACTGACAAATTTTTTGAAAATTTCTCCAGCGCATCGACTAGCGGCGCTTTGATTTCCGTTTTTTTATTTATTTCTTTTGCTGTTTTATATGTCTTTAATTTTGGCATTTATCATAAAACCTACTTGTAATTTTAGTAATAACACGCTTTGTAATATATTTTAGGATAACATTAGTTCAAAAAATATTCTACCATTCTTTTAGTATATTATTAAAATATAATTCTGTGCAAAAATTTCGTAAATTGCACATATTTGTATAGTTATTGTTACAAATAAATGCAAGTCAATATCTACAGTACTTAGCCACCACCAGCGAAGACAACAACTTCTATTTCGTCGTTTTCGGTTAATTGTTCTGTTTTATAATTTTCTTTGTAAATAATATTTCCGTTTTTTTCTATTACAAAAAATTTAGGCAACGTTTCAGATAATTTTTCTACTAAATCACTGACAGTTGCAATATTTTCGATAGTTTCGGATTTGCCGTTGATTGATATATTCATAGATTAAGTCCACTCGCAAATGTCTTCACAGCACAAAGCTTTTGCCAATTGGGGCATCAATTCACGATGTGTAATATCAAAAGTTACGGGAGTAATTGATATTTTGTTTGAGCGAATTGCGTTTATGTCTGTGCCGTCCAACACATCATGTTTAATTAATTCACCGGCCATCCAGTAGTAGACTTTTCCTCTGGGGTCTACTCTCTTTTCGTAATCGTCTGTGAACATTTTAGTGCCTAACATAGTAATAGCTATGCCACTAATGTCTTCTGGATCGAGAGCCGGCACATTTATGTTCAAAACAGTTTTGTGGGGAATTTTTACTTTCATAATTTTAGGTAAAAATTTAGCGATAAAATTAGCTGCGAAAACAAAATTTTCAGGTTCGTAATTTAAACTGGCTAAAGACATTGCGATACTGGGGTAACCGAGCATAGCACCTTCCATTGCGCAGCTGACTGTTCCTGAATACAAAATATCAGACCCTAAATTTGGTCCGTGGTTTATACCTGTGATGATAACGTCTGGCTTTTCATGTTCAGCTAAAATACCATTTAAACCAATTTTGACACAATCACCGGGCGTTCCTGTTGTAACCCAATTTCTTTTAGCACCAAGTTTAGGCTCTAATTCTTCAACTCTCAACGGCGAATGTAGTGTCAGAGAATGTCCTGCAGCGCTTCGCTCTCTGTCAGGGGCTATTACATATACTTCGTTCTCGACGCTAAGCGCTTCTATTAGCGCTCTTATACCGCTTGCAACTATTCCATCATCATTTGATACTAAAATTTTCATTGTCACTCCACTTTCACAATATACTTGTTCATTTGCTTTGAAGCAATTTGCTATAACTATTATATCATTTTTACTATCACTTTGCTAGTATGTTCTCTTTCTCAATGATAAACTGAATAACATAATGTCGCTTTCAGCAAAATTCAGTGATTTTATTTCTCTATAACAGACTACAGTGCTCATCAGTTCCGCCGGTTACAGGTAATTTGTATTTTTTAGCAAGTTCGTAAATAGTAGATGTTTTGTGAAATTTTATTATGCTCCTGTGGCGAGCATAATGATAATGTGCCTCAATTGCGTCCAACCCTAAATTTAGTAATAATTTTAAATAATGTTCTATATCGATGCACCAACAGCAAGCAGGATGCGCCCAAGAGGCTATCCCTCCGGCATTATGTATTGCTTGAATTAACTTTCCTAAATCTCTGGTTGAAAAAATCCTTACTATATCAGCTTCTGTTTCTTTTTTCGACTTTGCGCAAAAACTATTCAATTCAGTATTATTTACATCGACACCATACCCCAGTAAATGTAAAAATACACCTTTGTGCCAACAATCAAACTCTATCGCTGGAATGATAATGTCTTCTTTTAAAATATTTGTTTCTTGGTAAGCTTTCAATGTGTTGTGGTCACAAATTGAAATATATCTAAGACCTTTAGCTTTTGCTTGTTTAACTAGATTTTCAGGACTTTGTTCTCCGTCTGAATAGTTTGAGTGAATATGCAAATTTACTCGCTCGCTAAAATCCTCTGGCTTAAATGAATTTAATAATTCTAATATATCTTTTTTCATGTTTTTTAACTTTTTATACAAATTTATACTATTATATTAATACAAATATTTTTTCCGAGGTGTAAAATGGCTAAAAAAGAAAGTATAAACGTAAAAATGATAAAAATATTTTTTCGTTCGATTAAATTATATTTCATGAATTTGACGAAATTTTGTGGATATATGGCATTTCCTGTTCTTGGCGCATTGATTGGCTTAATTTATGTATTCGCTGCGACTTATTTGTTTTCGGTTCATGAGCTAGAAAATGGTGTAAACAACCTGTTTTTAACATTGTTGTTTTTTATTTTTATACTTATCCCCGGGTTTTTGACATTTTTTAAAGCATTTTTTGATTACTTAGTAGCGTTAGTTGCATTGAACTCAGCAGCTTTGGATTTAGTCGCTACTGATACACTTGTAAACGAGGTCCAATCATACAATTCTATTGTCATGTATCGTGAAAAACAATTTTTGCTTTTACTTATTATGCTAAGTGTCGTATATTCTATTTTGAGTTTTCCGTTTTTGCTCGTTTTCCTTGTTATATTTGCAATATATGCCTGTTTGAGTTTTCAAGCATTTGCTGCTGATGATAGATTTACCGCACTTGAAGCTATACAAAGAAGCTTCCGTCTTGTACCCGGAAACGTCGTGAGAACAATCGTTTTGCTAGCGTTAATTGGGATTTTTACCTATATATTTTTGCCTGAAGTTTTATTTTGGATAACTGATGTCGCAGGAGGCGCTGCGTATTTGGCAATGCCTGTTGACTTTTTGTTAAAAAACACGACGCTCAGTGAAATATTTATTTTACCGATGAATAATGCACTTGCTGCTATGAATATTGATTTTGAAGTAACTACAAATATTTTGGCAATGAATATAACAAAAATGATTTTTGCAAGCGTAATTATAGGCTTTACGTTGCCGCTTAGAGCAATAGCTTGCACGCTTTGGTACAAAGAGCTCGACGAAAGAAATTCTGCAGGAACTTCTACTGCAAAGAAAATGGCTAAAATCGCTCAAGAAAAAGAGTAAAAATAATGTTTAAGTGTAAAAAATGTAATTCAGTTGATAAATTCGAATTGATGTTCGATCCAAATTACGTCGGCGAAAAAAAATTCACACTTAAACTTAATGAGGATGGCGTAATCCTAATAACAGTTGATAGCTACACCTTTGTGCCTGATTTGCAATTTATGAACGCACACGCAGTCTGCAGGTACTGTGGACAAATTTATACTTGGGATTATGATTAACTTTTCTTAATGGAACTACCTAAAGTATTGAATTTTTTATGGTTAAGGGTATATTATGTATATATGCATGATGATTTTGATATAGCAACAGAAGACAAAGAACTTAAAAAGGTCGGGTTAGAATTAATGTTTCTAACTCCAGAGAAGTGTGCTTACTCTGATGGTATAACTGCTGTTGAACTTGCGAAACTGCTTGGTTTGTCAGTCGAAATAGTCAAAAAGAAGTTGAAAATCCTCTTTGAAAAAAATATTATCAGAGTAAAAGGAATCAATCCCAAATTGTGGAAATTTGATGAATATAATTTTCAAAGAATGGATGAAGATGACGAGGTTTTTCGATTACTTTGCAGTTTTGATGATGTAGATTTTGATAGATTTTTTCAATATTAATAATTTTTAAACTCAATAGTGCGAAATCAAAAAATTATGCTATAATAAAGTTTGTAGTTTTTTAGTAAAAGAGATGAGGAACATTATGAGAAGAATAGATACTTTTAAACGTGCATTAGCAGCAAAAAATGCTATAAAAGTAATTGCAGGTATTGATAATTTTGACGTTGAAAACGTGAAAAAAGTTGTTACGGCTGCGGATAGCGCAGGTGCTAGTGCAATAGACATTGCCGCAGACGTTACACTTATAAAAATGGCTAGAGAAATAACTGATTTACCTGTTTTCGTATCGTCAATATCACCTGAAGACTTGGCGAGTGCTGTAGCTGCAGGTGCTGATGCTATTGAAATCGGCAATTTTGATGCTTTGTACAAAAAAGGTTTGAGAATGTCTGCTGATGAAATTTTTGAAATTGTGGAAAATACGCTAAGTTTAATAAACAAAGAAGATGTGTTTATGTGTGTTACTGTCCCAGGACATATAGAAATCGCTGAACAAATTAATCTCGCTAAAAAATTGGAAGACTTGAACATTGATTTAATTCAAACAGAAGGTTCTATGATTGCGGACGTAAATAGTAACGGCGCTAGAGGACTTTTACAAACAGCTCAAGTCTCTATTGCGAATACAATTGATTTAGCTAGAAATGTTGAAATTCCAATTATGACTGCGAGTGGCATTACGCCAACTACTTCTGCTTTGGCTTTCGCAGCTGGTGCCAGTGCTATCGGCGTTGGCTCATGTATTAACAAACTTGGCTCTACAATTGAAATGATTGCGGTTATTAAAAGTTTGATTAACACTACTGTTCGCTCTAGAGTTGAAGAATTAGTTTAAGGTATTTTGAGGTTTCAATGTCAGATAATGAATTAATTGAAAATATTAAATTGGCATTTGAACTTCAAAAACGTGGTCAATACAGAGAGGCTATTGCAACATTTTACAAAGTTCTTGCTATTGAACCTGATAATGTTGAAGTACTTGTGCAGATAGCCTATTTGTTCTACGCTCGTCACGATTTGGACACTGCTATTCAGTATTATGAAAAAGCCCTTCAATTTGACCATAAAAATTCGGTCGCTCTTGAAGGGCTTTTAAATATTTATCAATTTAGCAATGATTATAAAAAAGCTCTTTGTATTTCTAATAAAATTTCTGAAATTTCACCAAATTTGCAAAATTTTGTTCAACATTTATATTTACTTTGTTTAAATGAAAATTACGAAATTGTACTAAAATATTACGAAGTATCTGAATATAGGCAAACAAGAAATCCTAATTTGGATTTTTATGTAGGACTGTCATACTACAAACTTAAAGACTTGGCCTCAGCTGAAATTTACTTGAAAAATGCAATAGAAGGTGAACAAATCAATTATGAAGCGTGTTACTATTTAGCAAAAATTTTATTCAACAACAAAGAATACGCTAATGCTGATAATTTTTTGACTAAAATGTTGGATAATTCCCAAAGTGCTAAAGCGTATAACTTGAAAGGTTTAATTAGACTTAATTTGAACAATAATACCAAAGCTGTAAATTTCTTCTTGGCAGCAACAAAAATTGATACAAAAAATCCTGAATATATGTACAATCTCGCTATTGCCTATTCACTCAGCGGTTGGAATGAAGAAGCTGAAATCTCTTACAAAAATGCTTTGGCGCTTGCGCCTGATAATTTGCATTATCATTATACTTTGGCTTATTTTTACTATGAAACAAAACAATTTAATTTAGCAAAAATTGAAATTGAATTCGTCTTAAATCACGATGAAAATTATATCGATGCTAAAATATTACAAGCTTTAATAATGACAGAGGAAAACGAACTTTTGCAAGCTAAAAATCTTTTAGAAAAATTGCTGGCAAAAGGTGTAAAATCAGATTTCCTTTATTTCTCATTGGGCAAAACATACAAATATTTAGCTCTATACGATAAAGCTATTGCTCAATTTTCTGCGGCTCTTGCTATCAAAGAAAATTCTCTTAATTACATGTGTGAACAGGCTGAATGCCTGTTATTAAACCAAAATTCTGATGAAGCATATGCGCTGTTAGACAAAATTATTGAACTCAATAAATATTATATTTATGCTTATATTCTAAAAACTCAAATTTTGATGGAAACTCTAAATTATGATAAAGCTTTAGAAATAATTGAAATAGCTATAACTCTTGACAACAGTAACAGTAAAGCCTATTTCTTAAAAGCTCTTATTTTACAAAAAACCGGCTTAACTAAAATAGCTATTCGTACTATGAAAACAGCTATAACACTTGCTCCTCAAGAAATTGATTATTACAAAACCCTCGCTTCTTTTTATAATGAACTTGGCGAATCTAAAGATGCATACTTATACTACAAGGAAATTTTAAACATTGAGGCTGGCAATCCTAATTTATATCTTGAAGTCGCTAAATGCGCTGAGCAACTGTATTACTACGACGAAGCGAAAAATTACTACTTATGCGCTTACGCTCTCGCTCCTGCAGATATCAATATTATTTTGAATTATGTTAATTTGTTGTTGACTTATGAAAAATATAAAAATGCACTCAAATTTTTGTCGCATGTCATTTCTACTATTGACGATGAAAACAATATCAAATTGTTAAAATCAAAATATCAAGAAATAAAATTAATTTATTTGAAAAAAGCTTCAATATTTGAAAAAATCATGATTAAATTCCTTAAATTATAAATTATTGTCTTCAAACCCGGGAGAACGTGACTGTAAATTTGAATAAGCAGGATTAGCTATTATGTTTTTTCTGATGTATCTATCTGTATAACCACCTTTTATAAACATTTTTTTTAGCATTTCTTCTCGTTGAACAAGTGGATACATCGCATCAATGTTATCAGGATTTTCTTTTGC
>CAZTVM010000069.1:4180-10596 GCA_964617065.1 uncultured Muribaculaceae bacterium | reverse complement strand
CATTTTAGTTTTTATAATTTTAGGGGTGACAAGTAACCGTTGACCTAAAAAGTTTTCATTATAAACTGTTTGATTTGTTTTAAACAAAATATTATTGTAATCTGTATTTTTACCGAGAGAAGACGGCTTAAAAGTGGAATAAACCGGTTTTAGCGTATGTTGAAAAGCATAAGGCAACATGAAAAAAGCGATGCACGAAAGTATAGTAACCGCAACTAATCGAGGTAAAAGTGGTCGTTTCTTTACTACTCGTTTTCTTTTAGTATAACTAATGTTTTGTTCGGTTCGTGCAGATCTAACTGTTTGCGGTTGTCGGTACTGCGCACGGCTTTGTGCTAAATTCACCCAAATCTCTCCCTAAAGTATTTTCTTTATTATATAATAATCGTACTTATATATTTATAATCTATTTGGAGTATATTTTTCAAGAAGAAAGTGTGAAAATTTTGGAAACAGTTGATATAATAGCGAAAGCAGAGAAAAAAGTTTATGAAATATTTTGTAACATTGATAAAATAAAGGAAAATAATCAAGAAAAAGTTTTAAATGCTTTTCGAGCAAACAAAGTTGGCGCAGAGCATTTTGCAACTGTCAGTGGCTACGGTCATGACGACATGGGACGAGAAGTCATAGACAGAGTTTTTGCTGATGTTTTTAAAGCTGAAAAAGCTGTAGTGAGAAATCATTTCGTCTCAGGTACTCACACACTCGCATGTTGCTTGTTTGGAAATTTACGCTACGGTGAAAAACTCGTATCTGTCGTCGGAGCACCTTACGACACTATGGAAGAAGTAATCGGCAAAAGAGGCGATAAAAGAGCTTCTCTAATTGGTCATGGTATCAAATACGAAGAAATAGAATTAATATCAGACGGCGATAACGGATTAATTAATTTTGCTGCGATTGAAAAAAAAGTTGACACTTCTGTTAATATGGTTTTGATACAGCGCTCACGAGGGTATTCGCTGAGAAAATCTGTTTCCATAGAAGAAATAGCTAAAATTGTTCAAATTGTGAAAAAAAATAATCCTAATTGTATTTGTTTCGTCGATAATTGTTACGGTGAATTTGTCGAGGAAAAAGAGCCTTTAGAAGTTGGCGCTGACTTAATTGCCGGCTCATTAATAAAAAATCCGGGTGGAGGTATTGTAGAAGCGGGCGGTTATATAGCAGGAAAGGCAAAATACGTCGATTATGCGGCACAAAGGTTGACTGCGCCGGGGATTGGCGCAGAGGGTGGTGCTATGCTAAATCAGTCCAGATTGATTTTACAAGGCTTTTTTATGTCACCATCAATTGTAGCGGAGGCTTTAAAAGGCGCCGTTTTAGCTGCTCAGATTTTTGAAGATATTGGCTATATTTCCACACCAAAGCCCTTTGAACATAGAACTGACATTATTCAAACGATTAAGTTTGGTAAACCTGAACCGCTGTTAGCGTTTTGTAAAACTTTACAAAGCTATTCGCCTATTGAATCATACTTGACGCCTGTACCCGACGGAGTACCTGGCTATGACGACAAATTAATCATGGCTGGTGGCTCGTTTATAGAAGGGTCTACAATTGAGCTTTCAGCTGATGGACCTGTAAGACCGCCTTATGCCGCTTATATGCAAGGTGGATTGAATTATGCTCATGTTAAAATAGCGTTAAAAGGTATTCTCGACAGCATTTGATTATAAAAGATGACTATAAAAGATAAATTTACTAAAAGTTAAATAGAAAAGATGATTAAAATTTTAATTACCGTAATTGTCGAAGCGAACATGTGTTCTGACCTGAACAATTAATTGCATAAGAAATTTTTTAATATTATAATTAAAAAGTTGTCTAATTTGACGATTAAAATTTAAAATAAGAGGTTTTTATGGACAAAATTACAATACGCTCAGACAGAGATACCGATTACTCGTTTACATATAGAGGTGAAGAAGTTACTTTAAAAGCCGGAAGTATCATCAGCATTGCAAACGGTTTAAATGACGTTGTTTTGCCCACATGTGTCATGAAAATCATGAAAAATTTAATTGTTGTCAAAAACGATTCTAAATAGTTATTTATTATACAAAGTAAAAATGCTTTTTAAAAAATTGTAACCTTTTAGCAGTGACTCAATTTCAACTTGTTCTGTGGCTGCGTGCATGTTGTGTATGGTGGAAACGCCTATTAATAAAGGCTCAAAAGTTTTCCCACTAGCGTTTCTCAAATGCTTGTATATGTGTGTTTCAGCACCGGCATGAAATGAGCCGACTTTGTAGTGGATTTCGTTTTCGATGGCTGCCTGTTTTGCAATTTCGGGTAAACAATCGTTATTGCTTTTTTCAAATATAGGCAAGTGTTGCGAAATTTTGATTTGTGCATTTGCTAAACCTTCATAGTGGTTGTTAAAATTCGCAATTATTTCTTTAAGTTCGTTTATTAATTTTTCTTCGGTTTCTTTTTCAGCACTTCTGATTGAATATTGTGCATAAGCGCTTGTGTTGATAATGTTAGTAGCTGAATTATCAGAAACTAATTCAGCTTTAGATGCTTTTATTTCTGAAATTCTCGTTAATTTATTTATGCCGCTATCCACTGCTCCTGCTACTATCGAACCAAGATTTATAGATGTTATAGTGTCGGTACCATTTTTTTTGTAAACGCCTTGTGGAATTTTCGTAATTAAATCAGCGATAAGTTTTGCTGCATTCAATCTTTTTTCGTCGTGAATATCAATACCTGAATGTCCGCCATAAACAGTATAAACAGAGAGTTTAAAGTTTGTATATCCTGAGCCTGATACAAGGATTTGTCCAAGTGTATCAGCGTCTAGAACCAGTACATGTTCAGAACAAAGTTTAGTAGGGTCGAGATGATGAATGCCTGAAAGACCATATTCTTCATCACGAGTAAAAACTATTTCTAATCCACCGTGTGAGAAATTTTTAGCTTTTGAAATATCTTTGGCGAGTTGGATTGCACAGCTGACGCCGCACTTGTCATCAGCGCCGAGCGTCCGTGTTTTATCTGTTTCTATACATTTTTTTTCATTATCAAGTTTTATATTTATAGGCGAATTATCGCCGATTACGTCCAAGTGTGCTGACAGCAAAATCGGTGATTTATTTTTGTCTGTTGCAGGAATATTCGCTATTACATTGCCATAGTCGTCTGTTTTGGCTTCAATATTTTCATTTTTAAAAATTTCCAATATTTTTTCTATAACTTGTTCTTCTTGCATTGAAGGAGAAGGAATTTCTACTAATTCACAAAAAAGATTAATTAATTCATTATCACGTCTAAGTTCATTTATATTCATTATTTACCTTGCCCTAAAAAATCTTGCATCTGTACCATCAGAACCAATTTTTAATCTTATAGGGCGCATACATCTTGGACAACGACCTGTGTAATATGTTTTTTCTTTGTTTTCGTATATCCGTCCGTAAACATTACAGCATTCAAAATATATACCCAAAAATTTTTTTGGTTCTCTGGTTTCTTCCATTTTCATAATATTCATTGTAGTTTACGTTTCAAAAAAATTCAATAAGTTTTAGTTTACAGATTTTAGTAAGTCTAAAATTTCATTAGTGCTATCTAACAAGTAATCCATTTGTAGTCGAACATTAGCAGGGCTATATGCTTCACCTTCTGATTCGTATGGTAAATATTTTTTGTAAACTTGAGATTGAGCATTTAAAACGGCGACTTCTCTTGCATGGTTAGAATAGTTGATTAGTTCTAAATAAGAATCATAGGCACTTTCTGATTTCTCGTGATATTCTTCTTGCATAAAATTGACATGGTTAATCAGAGAACCGACTTGAGCGTTAAATATCTGTACATTTGCGCTGGTTTCAATACTGTTCTTTATCTTTTCTATAATCTTTATAATATCGTTTATATCGTTCACATATTGAGAAGTTCGGTCTTGTTTAATAATGATATCAATGTACATTTTATTGTCACGAGGGATAGGAGTGAGCTTATCTTTTTCAATGTTTGTATCAAAATCATTCATTTTAGGTACTTCAATAGTTTTACGTTCGCTATCAAACTCTTTTTCGATATCAGGTAAAGCACCCTGATATCCTTCATAAACGTTTTCTTCTGTTGGTTGATTTTTCTCTTTTTCTTTTTTAAACCAGCTGAAAGCAAAACATGAATTTGTTATAAAAATTATAGCGAATATTAAAATCAGAAACTTTTTCATAGTAAAATTATACTGTTTTTTTTATAGAAGTAAATATAAAAGTCAAAGTAAGTTTTTTACAGTACATCGTAAAGATTGAAGCATACCTAATAATTCGCACAAACATAAGTGGAATTAAAACTGCTTAAGACTAGCGATTTCTTTATAAAAACCGATACTGAACTGAACCCTAAAAACCAGACAAAGAAAAAGGGTGGCTCAAGAAACAAGTAATAAATGACTTCTGTATTGTACAGGAGTCATTTTATTTCTACTCCATTGATACCTTTCATTATTGTAATAGTACATATATTTATCTTTTTTTTCAACAAGCTCATTGAAAGTTTTGCAATTTTTGTAATCTAATTCATCTTTAAAATGTCTGAAAAAGCTCTCCATTGGTGCATTATCTATACATTTCTCCTTCCTTGACATTGATTGAATTATCTTGTTATCCTTTATTACATTTTTTAAATTTGTTATTGTGTCTAAAACAATAGGCATTGTTAAATGTCTTGCAGCTTTGTATGCAACAATCTCGCCTGTTGAGATATCTTTCACTGCTGACAAATACGCTTTTTCGCATTTGCCATAGTATAAATATGTAATATTCCACGATTTTCTTGCAACAAACCATTCACCCCTTATTTGACATGTATTTTACGCCAACGGTTTAAACATCTTTGTGGCTGCTCTCTGCCTAAATATTCGCCAACTGCAAATAATATAAAAGTTTGGACAATGACCCCTCAAGATGTTTTGAAAAAATTGGCAAAATAATAAATAGCTAAAAAGTTACGAAATTTTTATCTTCATTAAAATCTTTTTTTAATTTTACTGCAGGGTCTGTAGTTACACCTGTATTATATTTTTTAAGTGAATTTTCTTCTGATTGATTTTCGAGAGTTTCTTTTGTTTTGGGAGTAATATTTTCTGTTTTAGATTTTTTTTCTGCTGTTTCCTCAGATTTTGAAAAATCGGAACTGTCGATAACTTCAGATTCTGTTTTTTTAGGCGACTCTATAGCCTTTTTCTCAATATTCGTTTGCGGCACATACAGTTTTGCATAATTTCCAAAAGGTGTAGAAGTAAATATATATTTCTCATCTGCGTCGGCAGTGCTAACTAAAAGCGTAACTGTTGGCAATTTCCCTTTTTCAACTAAAGCTTTAAATTTTATTTCTTCATGTTTTTTCAGATAACCACCCTCAGGCGACTCTGAATACATTCTCTCCATCTCACGTTTTGCACCGAAATTGCCAAAGGCACTGGAAACTACAAAAAACGGTGCAGCAACAAATGACCCGACTAAAGCCAGTCCCAATGTAGAAAGGGCGTAGTTCCAACCATACACAATTGTGACACCTGCTGCTCCCCAGCCATTACGTTTTATATCCATATAAGCAGCTTGACCGCTCGCTGCATCATCGATTATAAATCGTTCTACATTTAATTTTTGATTAGTGTTATTTTTGATTTTATATTGTAATCCACTATATTTTGTACCTATTCGACTTTTTAAGCGAACGCCTGTTCTATTGATAGAAATAGATTTTTCATCAAGCGCAAAAACCGGTAATATCATATAAAAAGACATAACTAACAAACATACGCATGACACAATTTTTTTCATAAATTCCCCTAACTTCTTATTAATTGACGAGCAAAATTCATTGCTTCTTCATTAATATCACCGCTTGCCATCAGTGCAAGCGCTTTTATTCTGTTTTCTTCATCTAAATCATAAACTTTCACGTCGGTAGTTTCATTTTGTAATTTTTTAACGTAAAAATACTTGTCGGCTTTAGCTGCAATAATCGGCTGATGCGTAATTGAAATTACCTGATGAGTTTTCGACAGCGCAAGAAGCTTATCAGAAACGGCTTGCGCAGCTGTTCCTGAAATACCTGTATCAATTTCATCAAAAATAACTGTGTTAATACTATCTGTTACTGCAAAAATCGTTTTTATAGCAAGCATTACACGTGATATCTCACCGCCTGATGCTATTTTTGCTAACGGTTTTAACGGCTCAGAAATATTTGTAGAAATCAAAAATTCTACAGTATTACTACCGTTTTCAAAAAATTTATCTTCTAAACTTTCCACACTAACTTTGAATTTAACTTTCGGCAATTCCAACTGTTCTAACTCTTTTGACAATAAAATTGATAATTTTTCACCTAATAGTTCTCGTGACTGCGACAACTCATAGGCTTGTCTGTTCAAATTACTTTTTACT
>CAZTVM010000069.1:0-4170 GCA_964617065.1 uncultured Muribaculaceae bacterium | reverse complement strand
AAATCCAATTCAGCCTCTAATTTTGCAACGTTATCTTGTGAAAATTCAATTGAATTTAATTTTGCACAAAATTCATCATACTTTGACACGACATCTGACAAAGTATTCCCATATTTACGCTTTATTTTATTTAATGTGTCTATCCGTAATTGAATGTTATCTATTTTTTCCTCATCTGTATTCACATTTTCGGTGTAATTACGCAAAGTTGAAGAAATATCCTTTAACATTTCGAGAGCTGAAATGAAATCTTCTTCTGTTTGAGTTAAATTTTTATCATAATTTACGGCTTTAGAAAGGTTTGATTTTATATCAGAAAGATTTTGAATTAAACTGTTATTATCACCATACAGTGACCAATAAGATGAATAAGTCAGTTCTTTAAGCGTTTCTGAATTTGATAGAATTTCTAATTCTTCGTTTAATTTTTCGTCTTCATCAAAATCTTCTATTTGCGCTTCATCTATCTCGTTAATTTGAAATTTCAAAAACTCAACTTCCTGTTCGGTTGAATGTGCACTGTTTTGAGCTATTTCCAACTTTTTTGTTATATCAACATACTGAACGTATGTCGATTTATAATTTTGCAAAAGATTTTTGTGATAATCATCGCCAAAACTGTCTAACAGTCTGATGTGATATTTCGGTTGAATATAGGCATACGTTTGGTGTTGAGAATGAATGTCTAAAAGCATTTCTCGCAAAATTTTTATAAAATCATTCGTTACAATAGAGCCGTTAACCCTTGAACGGCTACTTGTTTGGGTAATTTCTTTAGATATAATCAACTCATTATCTGAAAATTCTATTCCGTTGTCCTTTAATACTGTAAAGTCAAATTTTTCATTTAACTTTACTACAATTTCAATAAATGCGACATCTTTGTTTGTTTGTATAACTTCTTTGCCTGTTTTTGCCCCAAAAGCAATATCAATCGCATTAATAATAATACTTTTACCAGCACCGGTTTCACCGGTAAAAACTGTGAAATTCTCAGAAAAATCAAGTTTTAATTCGTCAATCAATATAAAATTTTTAATAGTTAAATTTTTAATCATATCAAGAAGCCGGCTCGACCCCCCAGTGGAGTTTATCTCGTAAAACAGAATAAAATCCGTTGTTTTCTTTATTTAATACTAATAGTTTGGATTTTCTGTCACATTTTTTAATTGTTATTTCAGCACCACAGTCCAAATCCTTCATAATCTGCCCATCGAAAGTGACCGAAAATTTCGTGTTCGCCTCACAAGTTTTTACGGAAATTACATCTTTCGATGGAATAACAAGAGGTCTTGCATTCAAAGTATGTGGACAAATCGGCGTTATTATAATTACATCTAAATCAGGTGTGACGATAGGACCGCCAGCCGACAAGTTATAAGCTGTAGACCCTGTAGGTGTAGAAATAATCAAGCCATCAGCTAAATAATTGCATAAAAATTTATCATTTATGTGCAAATGAAATTTTGTCGTACGGCTGTTAGAACTGCCTTTTATGACAATGTCATTTAACGCTGAAAAATTAGGCAAATTCGAGTATAGCATAAGTCTTTCTTGAATTTTATATTCTTCATTGATAATTTTTTCGATAATATCATCTAATTCTTCAGGCTTAGATTGAGCTAGAAAGCCGAGTCTGCCTAGATTTATGCCGAAGATAGGTATATTCAATGCTGAATAAAATCTTGCAGCCTTTAATATAGTGCCATCACCGCCTATGACCATTGCCAACGAAATATTATCGCTGAAATCATCAGTTGTCACAAAACATGATCTATAACCTTTGTAATCTAAAATGGCTTGCAACTCCAGTGCGACGCTATTCGCATTTGCGATATCTCTACTGTATACAATACCTATATTACTCAACATAATTGCTATAAGCCTCATTTAGTCAATAAAATTATACTATGCTATATAAACTAAAACAAGAAAAAAAATGTATTCTCGATTAAAAAATAAAAATTTTTCGCTTGTATAAAGTATTTTTTTATGACTATAATAAAATACAAAATAGTTAAAAAAGGATTGAATATGCAAGCCAGACGAGCAGCTAGGGAATTGACGCTGATACTTTTTTCTCAACTTGATAAAAAAATATCGAATTATACAAAAAAAGATTTTGAAGACATTATAATAAAATCTGTAAGAACATTGACTAATAATGCTTCAGACGAGTTGAATTTAACTGTTTCATCGCTGTTTGATTTGAAAGAAGCAGTTTTAAATTTTGAAACAGACCATGAAGATAATCTAAAACGCCCGATTGGTACGGCAAATAAACCTGTCGCTATGGAAATGACTTCTGATTTTATAAGTAAAATTGATATAATCACAAATGTAGCTGAAAAAGCACTTCTCGCTTTGGAAATTGCTGAAATGACTACACTTGAAGAAAAAAGTGACGTTAAAAATTACGTTATCAAAATTGCTGAAGAATATCAAAATTATCACGACGAGATAGATGCAGAAATAAAAAAATACGCTGTTGGCTGGAATATAGACAGGCTCGTGCGAATTGATAAAGATATTTTGCGTATTGCTATTACTGAATTGATTTACGTTAAAGACGCACCTTTAAAAGTTATTATTGACGAGGCTCTTGAACTCGCTAAAAAATACTCAACAGAAGACAGTGCTCCATTCATAAATGGCATTTTGGGCAAAGTTGTTGAAGCTAACAAAGTAAAAAAATAAAGGACTATTATGTTCGATTTTTTCAAAAAGCCTAATGCAGAACTAAATCAACAATCACAGGAACAAAATTCTCAAGCGAAAGCTGCAGAAAATAAAAGTCCTTCTAAAAAAGGCTTTTGGGGAATTACTTTCGACAGTTTTAAGCAGACAATTGCAAAAACTACAGAGAATTTAGTCGACAATGTCGTTAATTCAATCGAAAATGAAGAAGAATTTAATGAATTTGTCCTCGAAGATATGGAAGACCTGCTAATTAAGGCTGATTTAGGCGTTTATACTGCAGCTGAAATTGTAGACAAAATACGAAATAAAAAAGAAATGAAGCCATCGCAAGTAAAAGAATATTTAAAAAATGAATTTCAAAATATTTTAGATAGTGCAAGTACTTCAAAATTAAATTTTAAAGAAAATGAACTAAACATTTATTTTGTTACAGGCGTAAACGGCGCAGGGAAAACAACCTTTATAGGCAAGTTAGCCAATCGTTTTCGTGAAAACGGAAAAAAAGTTTTAATCGCAGCAGCTGATACTTTTCGTGCAGCCGCTGAGGAACAACTCGATATTTGGGCAAAAAGAGCAAGCGTCGATATAGTTAGAAAAGACGGTGCTGACCCAGCTTCTGTCGTTTTTGATGCTATAAAACAAGCTCAAAATGAAAACTACGACGTTCTTCTTATTGATACAGCAGGACGATTACAGAACAAGTTTAATTTAATGGAAGAATTAAAAAAAATTAAAGCAGTCATTGATAAATTCGCTTCTCAAAATTTAATGGAATCGATTTTAGTTATTGATGCAAATACGGGACAAAACGGAATGCAACAAGCCAAAGTCTTTTTCGAAGCTGTTGATTTAACGAGTGTTGCATTGACAAAGCTTGATGGTTCAGCGAAAGGCGGTATTATTATTGCAATCGCTAAAGAACTTCATTTGCCGATAAAAATGATTGGTGTAGGTGAAAAAATTACCGACCTGAAAGATTTTGACTCAAATACTTTTATAGAAGCACTTTTTGAATAATAAAAAATTATTCTTCAATAAACAAATTAAATGTTTTTGAATTCGGCTCGATATTAATTTCTGCGCCTCTTACCCATCCTGTAATGAAAAATGCCACATAATACAAGGCAGAGCTTGCTTTTTCACTATTTCCATTTATATCTATTGTATATTTAATTTCCAAATTTTTATCGTTTACAGTTTTTGTCAAAAATTTATCGAAAATAATTTCAGCTTTGTCACCGGCAAAACCGTTTTCATGCACAAAACCAACAACACCAACTATCGGGGTTTCTGCTTTAATAAACAAGTTACCGTTTTTGTAAACGTCATTCACTGCTTTGAAATTAACGTAGTCACCTATTTCAATTTCATCATGGTGCGTAGAGATGAGCTGAGTAGGCGAGATTTTAACAGGTATTTTTTCAGCATTTGCAGAAGTTGTAAAGTATAAAAACGCAATTATCAAAATTA
>CAZTVM010000068.1:0-10807 GCA_964617065.1 uncultured Muribaculaceae bacterium | reverse complement strand
TTATCTATTAAATTTATTATTCGGTTAAAACCTGCAGGCTCAACTCCGGGTATTATGATTTTTTCTACTCCGTTTTCTTTTGCACGAGCAACTATCGCCTCAATCTTATCGTCTTTGTAATCTTCTAAATCTATGTGTGCGTGTGTGTCTATTAGCATAATAGTAATATTATCACGTATAAAATTTTTCTCAACTTTATGTTTGTTCTGTTTGAAAAAATATAACTATAAATTTTTTTTAGATAATTTAATTAACAATTCGACAAAAGGTTAATTTAGTTGTACTCTTGGGAAATGTTGAGTCTAGATTTTTACAAAAAATTAAATGTACCCTGCTTGGTCGTTTCTCAAGAACAAAAAATCTTGTTTGCTAATCTTTCCGCTATTGATTTATTTGGACACATTTCGTCTGTAAAAAAATTGCAGCATAATTTTAATTTTGATATATGCCTATTGGATTATACTGATATTTCTGATTATAATCCGATTAGTGCTGCACTAAAATCAGATTGTGAATTTTACTCCTTTGCAACTTATCAAAATAGCAAGAATGAATTTTTTAATTTTGAGCTTTGTTCTTTTAAGCAAGAAAAAAATACTATTTTCTTGTTTAAAGATATTACTTATAAGTACAGATATGACAAACTTTTAGCTGATTATGACAAAGTAAATTCTGAATATTTGAATATACAATCTAATCATACTAAGTTTGTTCAAATGGAACAAAATGCGCAAAACCACGCAGTGAAGATGTCGCTGATAAATAAAATTTCTAATCAAATAAGAAATTCTATGGATATAAAAAAAATTATTGACACAGCTTTGAAGGAGCTTGTGCTTTTAGTTGGCGGATTTAAAGGCTATTATATACTTACGAAAAATTCCGATTACGTTGTCAAACAAGTTTATCCTTCTGAATATAAAAAATCAATAAACAAAATTGTAAAATTTGATAGTTCAGTAAAAAAAATTATAAATTCAAAAAAATATAATATTTCAAGCTGTTTAAAGGAATTTAGTAACTCCAAAACGGATTATAAAATTCCAATAAATCGTATAATTATTCCAATCTACCACGGTGTTGAGTTTATGGGATTAATGGTGATTTTGACTAAACAGAAAAGTGGACTCATCGCATTTGCCGATATTATTGAGGCTATTTCTTCTCAGCTTTCAGTCGCTATAGTGCAAGCCTCTTTGTTTAAAGAATTGCACGATAAAAATTTAGCGCTAAAAAACGCATTGAAGGAATTAAAAGAAATACAATTGCAGTTGATAAATTCTGAAAAAATGGCCTCTCTAGGGCATTTAATAGCTGGTGTCGCCCATGAAATAAACACTCCTCTCGGTTCTATTAATTCAAATAATTCAATAATTAAAAAGCTTATTACAAAATTTGAGCCACAAGCTGAAAAAACTCACAACGAGTACTTGAATGTTATTAAAAATATAAATAATATCGATACAGAGGCTATTTCAAGAATAACAAAAATTGTTCAATCTCTGAAAAAATTTGTGCGACTTGACGAAGCTGAGTTACAAGAGACGGATATTAATAATGAGTTGAATTTGACGCTCGACCTAATTCAGCATGAAACTAAAAATCGCATTGAAATTATAAAAAATTATAAAGAAATTCCAAAAATAAAGTGTTATCCCAATATGCTTAATCAAGTTTTCATGAACATACTTGTTAATGCTTGTCAAAGTATTCTCAACAAAGGTACTATAACGATTTCTACTGACTACAAGCAATCAAATTTGTTCGTCTCAATAAAAGATACTGGCGTCGGAATGGATGCAAAAACGAAAAAAAATATTTTTAACATCGGCTTCACGACAAAAGGCGTAGGCGTCGGCACCGGCATTGGATTAGCTATTACCAATAAAATTATTGAAAAACATAAAGGTTCTATAGAAGTTAAATCAAAGTTAAATAAAGGTAGCGAGTTTATAATATGCATTCCAGGATAAAACAGCAGTAGGTCAGACAAACTATTTTTTTAATTGTATTATTGTAAATCTGACCTACTGGTCTTTGTTTATGGTTTCTTGACACCAAATATTGATAAAGTGGAGTCTATCGCTAGCTTACCAATAAGCCCTAAGCACTCTTGACTTTCTTCTTTAGTCATCTTTTCTGGCTTTGGCGCCAGACCTATGCTTTGTTTAAAGCCTTGAACAAAAGCTTGAGCCTTTTGTAGTGTACTCACTGTCATAATTTCCTCCTTATTTTATTTGTCAGATTAATACCCTATAATCCGACCTACTAATTTATTTTTATCGTTTTAGCATCGATATTTGATGCCTAAAAACAATGACTTCCTCTTTTACTCGTAAAATTTACAAGCTTAGACTCTTGTGAGTCTCTTTTGGTGTTAGTTTTTTTCTTAATCACTTTACTAATTATTCCTTTTCCCTTTAACTTTAACTTTAGCTAATGCAGTTTTAATGCTAATTCCTATAATTTCCACACAGAGTAAGATTGCAAATATTTTATCGGATTAGCATAGTCCGACTTTACTCCGTTAACATCTTTGTATAATAATTAAAAATTTTTAATGCAAAAAATTGATAGCTATGCTTCGATTTGTTTAATATAATCCGCTATAAATGTTGGTGTGGTCGCTTTTAACGCTCAAAAACTCAACTTAATGTTTCTTAATGTTGAGACATTAACGCTCTATCAGCTTTAGATAATCAGCTGCAATCTGCATATCCTCAGGATAAGTTATTTTAATATTTTTCTCGTCACCTTGAATAATATGTATTTTAGCGAGTTTGTAAGCGCAAACTAGTCCGCAATCATCTGTAAAGATTGTGCCTTTTGTATTTTTTGCAAGTTCATGTGCTTTTCTGATTGTCGTTAATTTAAAAGCTTGTGGAGTTTGTGCTTTTAAGTATTTTCTACGTTCAGGTACATTTTCGACGATACAATCTTCATTTATTTGAAGTAACGTGTCTGTAGTCGGAACGGCTACACAAGCTGCATCAGATTTATCAAGCGCTGCTAAACATTCATTTATCATTTTGTCATTGACGAATGGTCTGACACTGTCATGTATCAATATTTTTCCTTCAAGTTTATTTATTGAGGAAATACCGTTGAATGTGCTTTCCCTTCTCGATTTTCCACCTGATATTATTTTTATAACTTTATTTAAGCCACTTTTAGCAATTATGTCTGTGGTTAATTCCAAATAGGTTGGGTGAGCAACAACTATAATAGCATCGATATTATGATTTTTTTCAAACACCTGAATAGAATGTTCTAAAATAGTTTTATCGCCTAACTTCAAAAACTGCTTGGGAACATCACCACCGACTCGCACACCATCGCCGGACGCCAATATTAGTGCAAAATTTTTCATATTTCCCTCAAAACCATTAAAATTTTAAATGGGCCATCCTGGACTCGAACCAGGGACCTCACGCTTATCAGGCGTGCGCTCTAACCACCTGAGCTAATAGCCCTCATCTCTCCACTTATTGAAACATAGAAATATTCCAAAAGCAAGTTTTTATTTCTTTTTTTCGCTCTTGTTTGTAAAAAATTATAATCTTTGTATAATATTATTAGTAATAATTTTTTAAGGAGCTTTTATGACATCAAAATTTTTTACAACTTTTTTAGCTGTAATTGCGGTTTTTGCGGCTAATAATTTAATGTCCTTGGCGGAAGATATCAATGTAGACGCTACCTCAATATCAAATATTGAAACATCTCAACAAGTTGTCAATAAAAATTTAACGAAAAAAAAGTTTTCTTTTTTCAAAAATAAAAAGAAAAATATAAAAACTATTAAAGGTGATACTAATTCAGCATGCGAAATAGATAAACCTTGCGAGAATGATGTGATTGAGTCAGATAAAACAAATGAGCTTGACTATTCCGATGCAGTTGAACCCAAAAAATCTTCTTTTAAAGAAAAAACTAAAACAATTCTTCAAGAAATGAAAATTGAACGTACTAAACCTGTCGAAAAAATCAATGTTGAGTCTTTTTTGATGTTAAATGATGAGCAAGTTGAGGCTGCTAAAGCAAATCGTCTAGATGGGGAAGAAAAAATTAGGCCTATTAACGAAGAAATTAAAAAAATACAAAAGAAAATTGAAATTATTAAATGGAAAAATGAAGATGACGATGCTCGAAAAATCCAATTGGAGCCTTATTACAACGAAATTAAAAGACTAAACCTCGAATGTGATAAAATTAGAGCTAAAAATGTTGAAGATTTTGAAACTATTTTAACACCGGAACAAAAATTGAAATTTGAAGATATAAAAAAAATAAATATTCAAATTCCTTAACTATTTATACAAAATTAGTATAGTTATTTTATGCAAAAAAAAACAAATAAAAAAGCCCGACTTGTTTGTCGAGCTTTTCATCTTGTTAATATAATAATTTTAGTAAATTATGATGTAGTTTTAAGTTCCGCAAGTTCTTTTTGGTAAGGTGAAATAGTCGATAGTTTATCTATAACTTTAACAACGGATTCAATCGTGTAATCTATTTCAGCTTCTGTTGTGTATCGACTTAAACTAAATCTAATACTTCCGTGTAATGCTGTAAAAGGAACTCCCATTGCTTTAAGCACATGACTAGGCTCAAGAGAACCACTCGTACAAGCACTGCCTGAACTTGCGCAAATCCCTAAATCACTTAAATGCAATAAAATTAATTCCCCTTCTATATATTCAAACGCTATGTTCGTTGTGTTTGGCACTCGATTATTGCTAATTGAATTTAAACGAGCATTTGAAACCTTAACAAGAATATTTTTTTCCAGCTTATCACGCAAACGCTTGACTTCTGTTAATTCATAATTCATTTGTTCAATTGCTAATTCTGCTGCTTTACCAATTCCTACTATGCTTGCTACATTTTCTGTTCCTGCACGCTTGCCTCGTTCTTGATGACCACCAACGACTAAAGGTGTAATTAGTGTTCCAGATTTTACGTATAATGCGCCTATACCCTTTGGCGCATGAAATTTATGTCCTGAAATCCCTAAAGCGTCTATTTTTGTATTTTTAACGTCAATAGGTATTTTCCCTGCAGCTTGCACTGCGTCCACAAAAATTTTTGTTTTTGGGTTAATCCGTTTTACTGTTTCTGCAATCTGCTCAATAGGAAATATTATTCCTGTCTCGTTATTTGCCATCATGCAACTAACTAGCGCCGTATTTTGGTTTACAGTATTTTCTAATTCTTTAAAATCAAGTTGCCCCTTACTGTTTACACCAAGATAAGTAACTTCATATCCTTGATTTTCTAACGCTTTATATAGGTTAAGTACGCAAGGATGTTCTATTTTTGTTGTTATAATATGCTTTTTATCTTTATTTACATCTAAAATCCCTCTGATTGCCGTGTTAGCACTTTCACTACCTGAAGCGGTAAATATAATTTCATTTGCATTGCTTGCACCTAAAAAGTCTTTTATTTGTTCACGTGCTTTTGTTATTGCTGCTGATACTTGTCCGCCGAATTCATGCATACTGGACGGATTTCCGTATAATTCACCAAAATATGGTATCATTGCTTTTATTACTTCTTCATCAACCTTTGTTGTCGCATTATTGTCTAAATATGTTGTTTTAACCATTTTATACCCCAATAACTTCTATATCATTGTTTATATATTCTTTTAATGAATGTTCAACAAAATTTTTCAGTGTAAGTTGTGAATTTTTACACATTTTGCAGCAACCTTTGAGTGCTACGTACACTTTATTGCCATCGACATCTACTAATTCTATATCGCCATTATCTTTGCGCAATTCTCCTGCGATGTGTTTTTCTATGATATTATTGATTTTTAAAATTTGCTGTGTTTTAGTCATTTTGGAAATATCAATTAAATTTTCAGCTTTGTTTTCTTCATCTAAAATAACTTTTATCTGGCTATGGCAACGACCACAACCACTTCCTGCTTGTGTGGCTTTCGCTACATCTTCTATATCTTTTAAACCAGCATCTTTAATTGCTTTTCTGATAGCACTTTCAGTAACATCATAGCATTGGCAAACTATTTTTTCATTCTTTTCTATTTCAATTTCTTCATTGTAATATTTTGATAGAGCGTCTTCTAACGCTTCGTGTCCCATTACGGAACAATGCATTTTTTGAGGAGGTAATCCTCCTAATTTATCTGCGATATCTTTATTTGTTATCTTTTTTACTTCGTCTAGCGTTTTCCCTATTATCATTTCAGTTAAAATACTCGAACTTGCGACCGCTGAACCACAACCAAATGTCTGAAATTTTGCATCTTCTACAATGCCATTTTCATTAACTTTTAAATACAGTTTTAATTTATCGCCACATGCTAATGAACCGGCTTCGCCAATCACTGTTGCATCTTTTATTTCTCCAACATTTCTGGGATTTCTGTAGTGATCCATTACTTCATCTGTATATTTCCACATTTCTTGACCTTCTTTATTTTGTCTGATTTTCCCTTTTATTTTACAATAAATATACTTTATTTACATTCCCCTCGTTAAGATTTATTTATAAAAAAAACGTGTAAGCATAGACTTACACGAGAACCCACAATAGTTATTGCTTTTTCGGTATGTGTTCTAATTAAGATACTCTTTCAAGTGTTGGAATTGCTCTTTATAACGTATTTTATTTATAATCCCCTCTTGTATTTGTCTAATACGTTCTTTTGAAAAACCAATCATATTACCAATATCCTCTAATGTTTTTGGCTGTTTACCGTTTATACCGAAACGTGATATTAATATCATTCTTTCTCTTTCATTTAGTGTTTCTAATAGTCGATTTATATCTTTTTCTAATAAAATTTTTTGGATAGATGTATCAGGTGAACGATAACTTTCGTCAGGGACATAATCTTCTAAGCTCAAGTCTTCAGCTATTTGCATATCTAAGCTTATTGGTTCTTTTATTATTGCTTTTTTTATTGAACGAATTTTTTTTACGTTTACATTTAGTTCATTTGCTAATTCTTCTTCTGTCGGCTCTCTTTCTAATTCTTCACTCAACTTTGCAACAGCTCCACTTAATGTGCGTATTTTTTCATTCAAATATACTGGTATACGTATAGTTCTTGAATTATTTGCTATCGCTCGTAAAATCGTTTGTTTTATCCACCAAGTTGAATATGTGCTAAATTTATATCCTCTCTTATAATCAAACATGTCAACTGCTTTTATCAAACCAATAGTGCCCTCTTGTATTAAATCCATAAAAGAAATTCCCCGCCCTACGTATCTTTTAGCTATATTTACCACAAGGCGGAGATTTGCTTGAATTAATTTCTTGCGCGCAATCTCTGATTTTACCTCCTCTCCTTCTTGAATCGCCTTCGCTAGACTTTTTTCTTCTTCTGTTTTTAGTAATTTTATTTTTCCTATTTGCCGCAAATAAACTTGTAACGTGTCCTCTCCGTTATAATTTAACGTAAATCCTTCTGCATTTTTTTTCTTTATTGAGATTTTTTTATATTTTTTGAATTCTTTTTCATATTCAAAATAAGTTTCTGGATAAGACTCATATTCCTCACCAATTTTTAATTCTTCCAATTCCAACTCATTCTCCTTATCACTGCTATTTAGACAAACCTACAAATCATTTAGACGCTTAAGAAGTAAAAAAGTTGCATTGTACTCTTTAATTTATTCAAACCCCATCACTTTATCATATATTTTATCAATCTTTTCTTTCATATCTGTAATTTGCGATTGCAAATTCTTATTATCACTTTTAGTTGCATATTTTTCGTTTATTTCGTCCATAATCTCTCTATGTTTCTTTTCGAGTTGCTCAGGTGTTACGACTACACGATTTTGCAATATAAAAAGCACTACCACTACGATTATTGGGGCATATTCGATTATCTTTTCCATTGTCTGCGTGCTCCTGTGGTTTGCCACGTCTGCACTGCCCACGCCATAATGTTAGCTTTGAGCGTTTTTGTGCCATAATCTTTCAGAAGTTGTCTAAAAATCAGCGAAGTCAAGCGCCTGTATTCTTTCAGCGTGACTGTGTTTTGCAGAGTTTCTTCTAAAATATAGTGGCGCTTTTCGATTAAAAGGTCGTGCACCATTGACGCAATCAAAAACGTAGGGTCATACTGCGAGCCTACTATGCGCCAGACGAAACGTGGAATGTCAGCGCCGTTCCACGTGTACCCCGAGTCAATTTTGTAGCAAATCCTGCGCTTCGTCGTTTCTATTATAACAATCACGTCGTTATCGAGTTTAAACGGAAATTCAGCCTTGTTATTCCAAAGAGTACGTTTTTTGTTGTCTTTAGAAATAATCGTTTTGAATTTGTCAGCTTTATTCTGCACACGACAGCGCACTTGTGGCGCTCGATTGAATTTGACGCTTAAAATTTGCTCTTTCATAGTTTCACCTTTCTTTTTATGTGTAAGGTGCTATAATACACTCTGGGGTAAGCCCAAAAATTCTTCATACCGCTTCGGCTCGGACGTTAAATCTGATAAAACCGAAAGGGGGTGATGAAAAGAGTGAAATTCAGTGTAACTGAAAAAGCACTAATATTAATTTTAATAATTATACTAGTGCTTAAATTACTCTAAAGTGGGCTTTTAAAGAGCGGACTGCAATCCGCTCGCCCTTTTCTACATTATAGCACATCTTATATTTTTTGCTATTATTCATATATTATGTGTGTGATTTCTTATAATATACCTAATCTTTTCCTTATTTCTACTTAATATTATTAAAACAAAAACTTGACAGCCGTTAGTTAACGGTTTATAATACAAGTATGATTAAATCATTCAAACATAAAGGTCTTGAAAATTATTTCTATACAGGTTCAATTCAAGGTATTCAAGCTATACATGCTAAAAAAATAAATCAGCTGTTAGTATTACTTAACGCTATGACCTCAACACAAGATTTATGTGCCGGCTTTTTAAGATTACATAAACTTAAAGGAAACAGGCAAAATTTATACTCAATCACAGTACAGGCGAATTGGCGAATAACATTTGAATTTAATAGTGGGAATGTTTATATCGTTGATTATCTAGATTATCACTAAAAAGGAAAATATTATGACTATGCACAATCCATCGCACCCCGGTGAAATACTAAAAGATTTATATTTACCTGATTACAAATTATCAGTAACTGCTTTCGCTTTAAAAATCGGAGTATCAAGAACCACAGCTTCTGAGCTGGTTAATTGTAAAAATGGTATTAGCGCAGAAATGGCTTTAAAATTAGCAAAAGCGTTTAGTACTTCTGCTGAATTTTGGCTAAATATGCAACAAGCTTACGACCTTTGGCATGCACGTCAGCGAGTAAACCTTGATAATGTTGAAGTTATAGCGTTGTAGCATTATAGTCAACGACTATTGCCTCGACTTCTGGTTTATTTGTGGCATTTTCAACAGCGAGCTTAATTATGCCCCAGTGTGCCCAGATTGGATTGAGCGTTGAGTCGAACATTCCCAGAACCGTTGCAACATCTGTCTGGGTAAGCTCCACAGTAACTCCATTTGAAGCTGTCCAATCTTTTGCTGTTAAAACTCTTGCCATAAACCCTATCGCAGCAGCAACTAAGTCACTCTGCGTTTCTTTGTTGCATTTGAACAAACATTCTTGTCCTTGCACTGTATGCGTAAATGTTATCGTGTCAATTTTGGCATAAGCTTTTTCGTCGTTTTCAGCTTGCTTAGCAGCTTTCACCTGCGCAAGTTCTTCAGCAATATATTCCGGTGTATCTCCAAATTCAAAATTCACTATCGGTCGTTCTGTTTCTTGTATTGATAACTCCGAGTAGTGTGGCATAAATACAAGCGTATCTTGCAATTTCTTTAAATTTGTATCAAATAAAATGATTTGACCATCGTTTTCTATGTAATATGTTTTCATTATACCTCTCCTTCTGCGTAGATAAATCTAAATATATTTGTAGCGCCCCCAGTGTTATATTCAATATAAATTGTATCGTTTGCCCTACAAGGTATTGTGCAAGCAACCCAATAACCTGAGATTCCATAACTCCAACCATATAATCCATTTGAGTTATTACGAAGTGTGATATATTGATTACCAGTTGCTGTTTTGCACAATGTTAAATAACCATTAGCAGGCGCAGTATAAGATTGGCCACTCGCTGGTAATGTTAAATCAAGGTATCTGTCGCTTGGCAAACTAACACCACTTGCACTAATTGCGTACAATTCATCATCAGCCAAAGTAGTTAATGAATTGAATTGTGTTTTACTTAATAAATTTATATTTGTTAAATCACTTGTTGTCATTTTCGTTTCCTTTTCGTTTTATTTTTAATAGCCTTTAAATGTAGCGCCAACTTTTCTCGCTAAAGTGTAATATTCAAGCACATCTTCAAAATAGTCATAATCTGCACTAGTCGACTCTTGTGACACTTGAGCTATTATTTCTATTTCACCAAGCCCGCCGTAATCACTTCCACCTGTTTTTTCAAAGAAAATCGTGTCTGTCAAAATCCCACTTGACGGAATACCTGAAACGCTGACAGTATTCCAGTTAACCCCTACATTATTAGTATATGTGTTACCGATTGGAGTCGACTTAGCACTGTTTGTGTAAAATCTACCGATGGTGTTAGAACGAGCAGGCGAAGCGTCATATCGTTGATATCCATTTAAACCTGTAATTTTAATTGAAGATGGCAGTTTAAGCTGCCACCACTGTGTTGCAGTTGTGCCGTTAACTCCCCACCCAGTAGATGCATCTGTACCTGATTTAACACCGTCCAAAGCTTTCCAAGGGTAACGGTTACTATTATAATTACTAGCTGTTATAAT
>CAZTVM010000067.1:0-11063 GCA_964617065.1 uncultured Muribaculaceae bacterium | reverse complement strand
ATTATATTTCAAATAATTATGACAATATTGATAAAATTGATACAAAATTTCAAAAGGTAAATGATTTAAAATATATTACAAAAAATGAGGGATATCGGCAATCTGCCGCTTATCCTGAATTAATAAATAATTTAGGTGCAGATGTTCTAGAGGATTTTATAGTAAGTGATATTTTGCTAGAAGCTAATAATCCTGAAAATATAAACTCCTTCAGAGGGTCTTTTAATATTGTAACCAAATATTTAGACTCCAAAGAGAAGGAATATACAAAAGATTTTCAAAAAAATAAAATATCTGAAAGAGTCTTAAACGGGAATATGGATGCATTGAAAAAAACAGTCAGTGAAAACTTTTCAGATATGATTCGTACGAGCTATTTATTTGATGAACAAACATTTAAAGAATTTCTGAATAATAGACGCAGAGCATGGAGTCAAGTTTATATGGACAGAATGAATATACTGACACCAGAGGACAAAGTGCTTTTGCAAAGAATACAAAAAAGGGGTGTCATTGAATTAGAAGACGAGAACACTTATTCGAAAATATATCCGTTATCTCTTGACGACAAAATTAATACGCTAAATTTAATAGCTTGCAACCGTAATTTAAAAAATCATGGTATTGATAAAACGTTAAATTTTAAAGACTACTTACCACAAGCTTTTAGTGATACAGATGAAAATATTAATATTGATTTTACGAAGATAAAACAAGACATGTTTGTACCGGTACTTTTATATAATGATGTTCCAATAGAAGAAGTCAGAAAGTATATGAGCCTATTGACTGCGAATTTTTCTCATGGAGAATATGACAGAAAGCATACATGGGATATAAATTACGTACATTTACTGGCACCTCTAAAACCTAATATTGAACTAAAATTACTTGTCAAACAAGCGACTTTAGGGCAATTTAATAAATTTATTAATCAATTTGATAATAATTATTCTAAAAAAAATGCGCAAACAGCTGCGGAATTTTATAATAATAAATTAGATTATCTGCAATGGTTAAAACCTGATATAAAACCTATTACGCTGGAATATAAAGACTATAAAAATCCTAACAAAATCAAAAAATTCAGTGTAAAAATGTGGAATAGAATACCGCAAGAGTCATTATTCGATGGAAACTACACTACTTGTTGTACTGGTTTAGATAAAGACCACGGTGATTCTTTCATCAAATACATGCTTCATAACGCAATAAATACCATTGAAGTGAGAAGTGAGAAAGATAAAGTCGTCGGTATGTCGAGGCTGCTTGTTGCTGACATTGATGCTAAACCAGCGATTATTATTGAAAATATCGAAATTAATAACAATGTGGTTAAACATTATTTATTTAATGACGAGTTAAAATATAAGTATCGTGAAGCAATATTTGACTATACTCGAGAATTAGCTAAAAAAATAAACAAAAATCCAGATGAAGAAATACCTATTTATTTTTCCTCAAAATATTTTAAAATTCGTGATATCGAAAAAGGTTTAGGAAAATCTAAATCTATTGAAACGAAATTAATTGGTGGTTATCCAGATGAGCTTTATATTAATGCTTATGGCGGGAAATACTGTAAAAATAATGCTCATGAGGATGGCGATGAGTTTTATTTGCAAGTTATAGATGTAACGAAAAAGTCCCCGCTTGTCGGTGATGAAGAAATTGATGAAGCGCCTTATTTGTACCACGTTACATAGTGAAAATACTTAGAACTGTAAAATTTTAGAAGTTTTCTCTTTACAATATTATTTTAAAGAATATAATAATAATACTCACCAAACCCTCAATGCAGATATAAGCATTAGAAAGGACAAAATAATGGCAAATATCAAATCTGCCCAAAAAAGAGTTTTAATAGCTGAAAGAAACAGAGAAAGAAATGTTGCATTCAAAACCTCAATCAAGTCTGCTATTAAAAAAGCTCTGGTATATGCACAAGCTAAAGATATGGAAAAACTTAATGAAGCTATCAGTATGGTTTATAAACTTTGTGATAAAGCTGTTTCTAAAGGCATTTTGCATAAAAATACCGCTTCAAGAAAAAAATCAAGGTTAACTATTGCTGTTAATAAATTTTTAGCTGAATAATATCTTGATAAAGCGAAAATATTTTAATAAAAGTTCTAAGTTTTTACTTAGAACTTTTATTTTTTATATTTTTAATCTATTTTTGTGCTAATATTTACAAAACGAAAAGAGGATTAGAGCAGTGGATAAAAAAAGAATTGCTATAGGTATTTGTACCTACAAAAGGAATGCTTTACTGGAAAATGCTTTGAATCATATTACTAAGTTAGTTTCTCCGCAAAATGTTATTTTGGAAGTAATAATTTCTGATAATAATCCGGATAAAATTGCTGAAAGTGTATTTTTTCAGTTAGCTTCTTCTTATCCTTTCAAATTACATTATTTACATGAAGCGAAAAAGGGTATTGCGGCAGCTCGTAATCGAGTTTTAAATGGTGCCATTAATATTAATGCGAACTATGTTGCTTTTTTAGATGATGATGAATTCCCTTCTGAAAATTGGATTGTAGAGTTATATCAAACAATGTTGGATTTTAAGGCTGATGGTGCTACAGGAGCTACAGTTCCATTTGTTGAGGGCGCAGAAATCTCAATGCCATCGTATTTAAAACATCGTAAAAACGGTTCGATAAGAAAAGTTTGTATTACAAATAATGTTTTATTTAATTTAGATATAGTGACAAAAAGTAATATTTGGTTTGATGACTCTTTCGGTTCCATGACTGGTGAAGATATAGACTTCTTCTACAGGGCTACACAAAATGGCTACAAATTCGTTTGGAATAATAAAGTTACTATGTTTGATATTATACAAGAAGAACGCTTAACCCTAGAATGGAAAATGCGTAGAATTTTTAATGATGGCTACTTAAAATCGTTCATGGCAAAAAAACGAAAGAAAAATTTATATTTATTTTACTTGAAAATTTTATTTAATTTATTAATTTTTACATTGTTAGGTTTAGTAATATATGCTATTTTTAGAAAAAACAACAGAGCTGTTTTATACAAATGGCAGGACTGCTTCGGGAAAATCAACGGATTTCTTTTTGATAAACCCTATGATTATTACAAATAATTCGTTATTTGTGGACGCAAGCTGTTATTGCATCTGTTAAGCGTGAGACTTCTATAATTTCTATCTCAAAAAGGTCTTTTTTTAGTGAATTTGATTTAGGTACAATAATTTTTTTAAAGCCTAATTTTTCAGCTTCTTTAATTCGCTTTTCAATATTATCAATTGAGCGAATTTCGCCAGATAGTCCTATTTCGCCTGTAATTACGGTGTCAGGACTTACTATGACATCTCTGGCACAAGTAGCAACTGCAAGGGCTACACCCAAATCTGCTGCAGGTTCGTCAATTTCCAGTCCGCCTATTATGTTTACGTAAACATCTTGTTTTGATAGATTTAATCCAATTCTTTTTTCCAAAACAGCTAAAATTTGCAAAAGACGGTTGTAATCAATTCCATTTGACACACGTCTAGGCGATGGATAAGGTGTAGCGCCCACTAGCGCTTGGATTTCCACTAGTAAAGGGCGAGTTCCTTCATTAGTTGCGATTACGACACTGCCAGGCGTTATATTTTTTGTCCGTTCATGCAAAAACATTTCACTAGGATTAGAAACTTCTTGAAGTCCTACGTCACACATATTAAAAACGCCGACTTCGTTTGTTGTGCCAAATCTATTTTTCATGCAACGCAGTATTCTGTATGATTTATACCTATCGCCTTCGAAATAAGCCACTGTATCTACAATATGTTCAAGTACTTTTGGACCAGCAATGGCACCATCTTTAGTAACATGTCCGACGACAATAACTGTAATGTTTCTGTTTTTAGCAATTTCCATTAAAATATTTGTGCACTCACGTATTTGAGAAACACTCCCCGGTGAACTCGAAATTTCTTGAGTATAAACAGACTGTATGCTGTCTATTACAAGCAGTGCCGGCGCCAAATTGTCAACTTGCTTTTTTACTGCATCAATATTAGTTTGCGTATACAAATATAAGTTCTCTGCCTTTATACCAAGCCTTTGAGAGCGTAATTTTATTTGTGAAAGAGATTCCTCGGCAGATACATATAAAACTTTTTTGCCTAAGTGGCTGATGGCTTCAGTTGTTTGTAAAAGTAAAGTTGATTTGCCAATTCCTGGTTCGCCAGAAAGTAAAATCAATGCACCTTGCACAATTCCACCTCCTAAAACTCTGTCAAACTCTTCAATGCCAGTCAAAAAGCGCACTTCGCTACCTAAAACAACTTCATCTATTAAGCAAGGCAACTCACTGTACGCTAATTCAGATAGTCGTTCACCTTTTGTCGGTTCGGATACAGTTTCCTCTAAAAAACTTCCCCAACTTCTACAATCAGGACATTTCCCGAGCAATTTTACTGTTTCATACCCACAGTTTTGACATATCCATTTAGTTCTCGTTTTAGCCATTAAAATCTCATTTATTAATAAAATCTTTCAAAACAGTCAAAAGTTCTGTTTTTTCGTCTATATTTAGCTCTACTAAAGGCTTTCTGACATAATTTTCTATTATACCCATTTCTGATAGAGCTTCTTTGACCGGAACAGGATTTGGCGCCATAAAAAGTTTTCTAAATAATGGGAATAACTTTAAATGCATGTTTTTTGGAGTTTTAATTTCGCCGTTTTTAAAATTACGAATGATGGTGCTCATTTCGTTTCCGACAATATGTGATGCAACGCTGATTACGCCGTGAGCACCTAGCGCTAGCATTGGTAATGTCAAACTGTCGTCGCCTGAATAAACAGAAAAATTTTCCGGGCATTTTAGTTTTAAATCGGAAACAAAATCTAAATCAGGAGAACTTTGTTTAACAGCAACGATATTATCAAATTCTTTAGCGAGCTTAGAAACCGTGTCAGGTAACATATTCACACCTGTTCTTCCTGGAATATTATATAAAATAATTGGGAGTTTGCTTACTTTTGCGATTTCAGAAAAATGAGCGTACATGCCAGCTTGCGAAGGTTTGTTGTAATAAGGAACAACTGTCAAAATAGCGTCAGCACCTGCTTTATATACCTTTTGAGTTTGTTGAACAGCTGTTTCAGTGGAGTTTGAACCAGCCCCCATAATAATTTTACATTTATTGCCGACTGTACTTTTTACGCATTTTAAAATTTCCAATTCTTCATCGTGCGTAAGCGTAGGTGACTCACCGGTAGTACCGGCAACGAGTATACCGTCAGAACGGTTGTCAGCCAGATGTTTAGTTAGCCGTTCTAGCGCTTTAAAGTCTATTTCCCTTTTTTCATTGAACGGCGTGACCATCGCTGTAATGATTTCACCTGCGTCATATCTTAATTGCATTGTTATCTCCTTTATAATTTTTTATTAAAATAAATCCATTTCGATTATTTTTTCGGCAATTCTAACAGTGTTTAACGCTGCCCCAATTCTTAAATTGTCGGCAACACACCACAGTAAAATACCGTTGTTAAAGGCTAATTCTTTTCTTATTCTGCCGACATAAACGGGGTTAGTCCCTGCGCTATCACGAGGTGTCGGATATACGAAATTTTTAATATCGTCCATAACTTCCACACCCCAAGCTTTTTCAAGAATTTCACGAGCTTTTTGTGGTGTAATTTCTTTTTCAAACTCAATTGAAACAGCTTCAGAGTGGCTGTTGAAAACAGGTACTCGAACTGCTGTACAAGAAATAGGCGTATTGTCATCTAAATGTAATATTTTTTTCGTTTCATTAACGACTTTCATTTCTTCCTTTGTGTAGCCGTTCTCGCAGAATACGTCAATTTGTGGAATTACGTTGTACGCAATAGGTTTTTTGAATTTTACATTGTCAAAAGGCTTGTTTTCGTTTGCAGCAATTGTGTTATCTCGCAATTCATTAATGGCTGCTAAACCTGCGCCACTAACCGCTTGGTAAGTACTAACTATCAACCTTTTTATTTTCGCATAGTCGTGTAATGGCTTCAAAACAAGCATTAGTTGTGAAGTAGAGCAGTTTGGATTTGCAACAATACCTTTGTGTTTCCTTAAATCATCATCGTTAACACCAGCGATAACCAGCGGAGTGTCTTTGTCCATTCTGAAGGCGCTAGAATTGTCAATATATACTGCTCCACGCTTTACAGCTTCACCAGCGAGCGCTAAGCTGGTAGAACCGCCAGCCGAGGCTAAAACTATATTTACGCCCTCAAATGCTTCTGGAGTCGCTTCTATTACGGTGTGTTTTTCGCCTTTAAATTCAATTTGTTTTCCTGCGCTTTTTGAGCTTGCTAAAAATTTTATTTCGTTGTATTGAACATCGTTTTCAATTAAAATTTTTGTAATTTCTCTACCGACAACACCTGTTGCACCTAATACTGCTATGTTTGGTTTTCTCATACTTTTTCCTTTGTTTTTATCACTAAATCTTATAAAATATTGTCTAAACCATAGACAAAATCGTTGTTATTTACAACATGTTTGATAGCCATTATTACACCGTCCATATAGCAGGTTCTGTCCATAGAATCATGGCGAATTTTAAATACTTGTCCTGACGCTCCGAAAATTACTTCTTGTGAAGCAATGTAACCAGGCATTCGTACTGAGTGAATGTGAATATTAGAAACGGTTTTTCCTCCACGTGAACCTGTTATAAGCTCTGTTTCTGCGCAATTATTTTTCGCAAAATCAGCTTTTGCTTCGCTCATCATTTCAGCCGTTTTAACTGCAGTTCCTGATGGTGCGTCTTTTTTTTGATTGTGGTGCAACTCAATTATTTCAGCGTTATCAAAATATTTTGCTGCCATTTTGGAAAACATCATCATCAAAACAGCACCGGTCGTGAAATTTGGTGCTATAAAACAACCAGTATTTGTATCTTGAGATATTTTTTTTAATTCAGCAATTTGTTCAGTAGTAAGTCCGGTAGTACCGATTATCGGTCGTACACAGTTGTTCAACATTATTTTAGCATTCTCAAAAATAACTTTTGGCTGCGTAAAATCAACCATTACATCAGGTTTTGTAATTGAAATCGCTACATCTAAATTTGAAAAAATTTTCACATTGCACGGTTTGCTAGTAACTATTTCACCAATGTCTTCACCTTCATTAACTAAGTCTACAGCACAAACCAACTCAAGTTCTTTGCTATCTAAAACCGCTTGTACTACTTCTTTGCCCATTTTGCCACAAGCTCCTGTGACGCCGACTTTTATCATTTAAGTTACCTTTTTGTCTCAAATACTTGCTGATTATTGCATAAAATCAGGCACTATACAATAGATTTTTAAAACATATTAAATTAAATTTTTAGCTGCATTTATCACCATTTCCGGTGTAATAGTTTTTAAACATGCAAAATTATTTCTACATTTGTGTTTTAAACTACAAGGTACACAAGGTAAATCAGACTGCAAAAGAACGTTATTTTCGCCGACAGCCCCCCATTTTTTTGAACTCATAGGTCCGTAAATACCAATAACAGGCGTTTTTACCGCTGCAGCAATATGCAAATTCCCGGAATCACAGCCAATAAGTAAATCTGCCTCTTTTATCATTGCAACACTTTGTTTCAGAGTTAGCTCTCCGCAAAGATTTATCGGCTCTATGTTTAATTTTATATCTATAAGCTTTAAAATTTTTTCATAAATTAATTTATCGCATTTCGCCCCCAAAAACATTATTTGAGCATTTTTTGTATTTGAAACAAATTTTATGACTTCACTCCAATAGCTCAAATCCCACTGTTTTGCTGTGTTTCCACTCGTTGCATGAATAATAACTTTTTTCTTGTCGACTATATTGTGTTTTTTGCACAAATCTTTAGCAAATTGGGTTGTATCAGTATCGACCCATTCTTCTAAATAGTTATCTTGCACAGGGATATCGTCGGCACGTAAAATATTTAAAAATGACTCCACTTCGTGTGTGTCATCTCTATAGGGGACTTTTTTAGTTAAAAGCATTCCTCTACATTCTGTATTGAAGCCTATTCGCTCTTTTACTCCAGCCCAAAATACTATCAGGGCGCTTGTCAGAGATCTTTTTAATAAATATGCTTTGTCGTATCGATTTCTTTTTAGTAGTCTAATGCAATCAATCGTTGTATTGTTGTACTTCGATGTATCTTCGTAAGTATGAGAATTGCTTGCATCAAAATATATAAAATTGTCCACATAAGGACAATTCTCTATGACGCCGACTGATGAGTGTGTCACGAGCATGTCTATTTGTGCATCTGGATAAAAAGCTCTTAAATTCCTTAAAAAAGGCACTGTTAAAAGTGTATCACCTATAAATCTGTATCTTACAACTAATATCTTAATTTTTTTCTTCATTTAATAATTCTTCTACATCTAAATTTACATGTAATTTAACCACGAGAATGTCTTTTTCCGGTGTAATTAATTCTTTATTGAGTAAATCTTTTATTTTGACAGCATCTTTTTCAGTTGTGATAAAGTGGTCAACGTCATTTTGGATTGCTAGTTCATTCAAAAATGCTATATCATTTGGTTTGTAAATATGATGATCTGCAAATGTATATGTTGCAACTATTTCCTGTTCATTGTCTCTTAGCTGTTCATAAAATTGTTCAGGTTGCGCAATTGCTGAAAAAGCTAGAAGTTTTTTTGTTTTTGTGATTTTTAAGTTTGACTCCAAGCTGTAAATACATGCGTACTCCATATTTGCCAATAATACATCTTTTTTGTATTTCTTATTCAGTTTATGACAGTATGTTTTAGCGTCAATTACGTTATTTGTTTTATTCACTACAACAATTTTGTCAGCTCTGCATACTTGTGAAAGCGATTCTCTCAATGGACCTGTAGGCAAAACAAATCTATTTCCAAATCTCTTTTCATAATCTAAAACGAGTATGTTTAAATTTCGAGCCAGTTTTTGATGTTGAAAACCATCATCTAGAATAAGAATTTCGCATTTCATTTTTTTCTCAGCATATTCAGCGATAGCTGAGCGATTGGCAGATGTCAAAATAGCAACATTTTTGCAATTTTCAGCAAGCCAGTACGGCTCGTCACCTGCATTTTCGGGATTATATAAAATTTCTTTAAAATCGGAAATTACGTTGATATTTTTGCTGGAAAGCTTTCCACCATAGCCACGAGAAAGAATAGCTACTCGTCTACCTTTTTGATTGTAAAAATTAGCTATAGCCGAGACTATTGGTGTTTTGCCGACTCCACCTGTTGTAATATTGCCGACAGATATCGTGTAAGCTTTGGGTCTATACTTTTTTATTAACCCAGCAGAATAAAGCATGTTTCTGAAATTTGTTACTATGTAATAAAAAAACGATAATGGTAAAAGTAGGGCTATTAGCCCAATTTCTACGATGTTTAAATATTTTTTGTAATGTAATTTATTAATAGCAACTTTCATAATTTTTTTAGAATATTAACCTGAAAAGTAAAAATCTTTTGTTTAATTTTTCTGAAAATTTCTTCAAATTTTTAGAAGTTTGTGCTGCGTCATTCAACGTTGTTTTTATTTTGCCTTTTTCTTCTGTGGTTAATTCGTTAACTGTATCAAGTGTGATTGCCAATTCGTCTAGTGCGCAGTTGAGCTTATCGACTGTCTTTTTGATGTCAGCCTTGAGCTTGTCGTCTTTAGTGGCATCGTTAACGTAACTAGAAATTTCAGATATATTTTTCAATGTTGTATTTAAGTTCGCAATTGTAGTTTCCATTGAGTCGTCTTCTAGGAGTTTACTCAAATTATCTGATAAGCGACCTACAGATTGCGCAGAATTAGCGACTGTCGTTTTGAAATCTTTATCGCCGACTATTTCGTTCAAATTGTCTGTCAATACCATTATTTTACTAGAAATTTGGTTGACCGAACTCATCACGTAATCTAAATCTTTTCTTGAAGCGTCAATGAGAAGTTCTGCCTTATCTATAGTTTTGCCAGTCTTGAGTGTTAACATGTTGAGATTTTCAGCGGTACTTTTTAAATCGTTGATAACATCATCTGTCAAAATAGCTGAAATCCGTTCATTTGTCTCTGTTAATGAGGCAGCTGATTTATATTGTAATTCCATAAAATCTACTAATCTCATAGGTTCAATCACAGTATATTTTAAATCCGTATCAGGATAAGGTATATTTATATTTGAAAAGGGGCTAAGGCGCATTTTCATACCAGAACCATCTTTAACTAATTTGCCCAGCATTCGCTCCGGTACAATAAGCCCTGGCATGTTTATAACATAGTTGATTTTATAAGCGTAATCTGACTTAAATTTACTTTGCAACGGCAGTGGTAACGTATTTGTCTCTACTACTTCTATACTTTTTATAAAGCCAATGTCGTAATACTTAGAGCTAAGTTTCATTTGAACTTTATCTTGTGGTTTTATAATTTTTGATTTGTCTAAAATCGGGATATGAATAGTCCTGACTTTTGGCGGTGAAATTTCGAGAAATTGTTCTCCGATTATGCCGGATTGTTGTATAGAAATAGTGGAAGCTACAGGAATTTTTATATTTGGCTCTGTTATGACAAACTTAATCTCTACGTAACTTTGTTCATCTTTAATTACAGGGACAATATCTTCGATTTGACCTATTCTCAATCCCATCATTTGTACGCCGGAGCCTGTTCTGATACCGTTTACATCTTTGAAATGAATAGTATATCTGTCGCCGCCTGATAGTGAACGACCTTTTATCCACATCACCGTAAATAAAAGTATAGACAATGCTACAATTGTAAGTAAACCGACTTTAAATGCTGAAGAAAATCTCATTTGCCTCTTTCCTTAATTACCTTTATTATAGCAAAAACTAATTTTTTTGAATAGATTTTTTTCTTTATAAAATTTTAATACAAATTACATCATGTATACGTAGACAAATTAAATCTAAAGAATGTATAATTTTATAAAAGGTTACGGTACTTTATTTTTAGAGGGGAAATTATGCAAGAAAGCAAAAGATACGTTTTTGAGTTAATAACAGGTCCAATGGGGTGCGGTAAGACTGAAGAATTATTACGTCGCATTC
>CAZTVM010000066.1:266-11322 GCA_964617065.1 uncultured Muribaculaceae bacterium | reverse complement strand
TGAAAGACCATCTTACTGCTCTTAAAAATGGAAATACCATTCAATCTCCTGACTACAATTTTGTCACTTGCGAAAGTAATCCCTACGGTGAAATTAAAAAACCTGCTCTATTACTTTTAAATGAAGGTCTTTATGTCTTAAATGAGGAAGTAAGAGATATCAGCGATGTGAAAGTTTATATATTTACTCCTTTTGAAGTTATTAAAGAACGCTGGTACTCACGAGCAACTTCTAGAGGGAAAACCGGCAAAGCTGCTGATATGCAATTCGAAAATGTTAATCAAACTGCACAAAAATTTATCAGACCAACTTTAGAATATGCTGACGTTGTCTTAAACGGTCTCGTCACACCAGATTATATTGAAAAAATAATGAATGAATTTTGCGATAAAATTAGAAAAATAGTTAATAATTGTTTGTAAAACTTCAAAAAAAAGTTCCTATAAGGAACTTTTTTTAACTTAAACTTTTCAAAACGCTTTATCTTACGCAACTTTGCGAGAACAGCCGTTAATTTCTGAAATCAGATATTGAGCCATCCAACCAAATTCACGATTATATTTGACCGCATTTTCGATATGAGCTACTGACTCAGAGCCAATTCTGATAAGCACCATTGCAATAACTCCACGAACATTTCCTTTAACAGCTTGGAGTTTTCTAACTAATTCAGGAATAAAATTACGTCCTAAAACAACAAGCTTATTTTCTATTTCATTTTTAACTTTATTATCCGCCGTTTCGAGTTCACTTAATAAACCTAGTACAATTTCTCTTTCAGAAGTTTTATTTTTAATTTCATTCTTTTCCAATATCGCTTGCATAGTAATAATCTCCATTAGTTCTATTTCCTATGTCCTTATTATAAATGAAAAAATAGCTTTTCTAATTTTCCTTATATTTTCTTTATATCTTATAACTCAACTGCTCAAAATTATAAAAAGAACCAGTGAAAAAACACAGCTTCTCCACATTATAGCGATTTAATTTAACAAAAAACAGCAAAATTTGTAATATATTAACCGACTTTTGTGTAGTCGCTACCTCCGACAATTCGTAAGTGCCTGTCGTTGCCTTCGCCGATGCTTATGCTTTCCATATTATGTTGTTCGACAAGTTCATGCTGTAATTTTCTAATGTGCTGATTTTGAGGAGCGAGTTCAATGTCGTCTTCGCCATCTTTTATTCGTTTAATTGCGTCTTTGACTTCATCGAGCGCTTTTTCCGTATCATCGCAATAATTTCGAATAGTCTCTTGCGACTCATCTTCGAGCTTTAAGGCTTCTTTCATAACTTTTTGAATTTGTGCCATTGAATTTGAGCGAATAAAATAAACAGGAATACGGTAATCGTTGGCGGTGCTCAAAATCTTTGAACCACCTTTTGCAAATGCTTTATGCACAATTACGATGTCTGCATCTTCAATATTTTTTGTGACTTCACAGTTCAAATCCAACCGTTCAATAATTTTGTCTACAACTGAACGGCTAATTGCATAAACGTAAATCTTTTTAAATTCTTTGACCTTGTTTACGTAATCTTTGCGAGAAAATGAAAATTTTAAACTTTCTTCTTGTGTAGCTGTTTGCTCGTCAAGTTTATTGATTTTTTCCATCAAGTTTAAAGGTTTATTTTCATAAGTTCCGTCAATTTTTCTGATTTCAGGACGAATAGGCCATCCTCGTAAAATATAATCAACCGCTTCTGCCGTATTTTTGTAAACAGCAAGAGTGTTTCTGTCTATGATTTCAATAACCATATCAAAGGTTGGTTGTTTTTCACGCTCCAAAACAGTTTTTTGGGTTGCACGTCGTTTAGCCTCATCATCACCCAATGTCACAGATGCGACCCCTCCTACCAAATCTGAAAGAACCGGGTTTTTAATCAAATTTTCTAACGAATTACCATGCGCAGTAGCGATAAGCATTACACCACGCTCTGCGATTGTACGAGCCGCTTGTGCTTCAGCTTCTGTGCCGATTTCATCTACTACAATAACCTCTGGCGTATGATTTTCAACAGCTTCAATCATTATATCTTTTTGGTATTCTGGCTGTCTAACTTGCATTCTTCTGGCTTTCCCAATAGCAGGATGTGGTGTGTCACCATCACCAGCTATTTCATTCGATGTATCCACAATTACAACACGTTTTTGCAAATCATTTGCGACTAGCCGTGAAATTTCTCTTAACTTTGTTGTCTTTCCTACACCTGGTCTACCTAAAAATAAAATACTCTTACCTTGAACTATAAAATCCTGAATACACGTTATCGTACCTGTTACTACTCTCCCTATTCTACATGTCAAACCTACTACGTTATTTTGTCTGTTTTTGATTGCACTAATCCTATGTAAAGTTCCGGGAATTCCTGACCGATTATCTGTAGTAAACTCTTGTATTTTACTGGTTACACACTTTATGTCGTCTTGGACAATGTAATCGTCACCTATATAATCTATCGTTCCGTTTGCATACCTGATTTCTGCTGTCCGCCCTAAATCTAAAACGATTTCTATCGCTTCTGCTAAACGCTCATAATTTAGATGTTTCCTTATTTTCTGGGGTAAAATCTCAATTAACCTATCGAGGTCACTGTGAAATTGTACTTTATCCATAGTATCCTTTCATTTTATGTATCTACTTTATATTTTATAGCTTTATCCTCCGATTATTATATTTCTTCTACCTATATTATAACATTTTTTTAATCTTTATTCACACAAATACTACAAATGCAGTAGTAAACTTTACATAACTTTATATAAACAATTCGCAATTCGTAAAGTTTTATGTACCGTTTTTTTAGTTTTTAGCAATTTTTATTTCAAAAAATACTTTATTTATGTAATAGGATGGGAATTTTTTTTAATAGGAATTAAACACAATAACAGCAAACTTTTATGAACTTTATATAGAATAGATAAGGAACGAGGAATTAGGAAATGGTCGAAAACGCAGGAATAGCACGTAAATCTGCTGAAATAAGGAGCAAGGTTAATCAACTTTTAAGTCAAAAGCAGAATGTTTCAAACCCAACAGGAACACAAACGGTACCTATGACATCAGGTAGCACTACACCTCCTATTGATTATTTGGAAAAAATTAATAAGGAAGAAGAATTATCACCTGAAGAACTAAAAAAAATGAAAGAGGAAGAAACAAAGCAAAAACTTGTTGTTATGATGAAAAAGATGGAGGCTGACACGAAAAGTCAAGTACGTAGTTCTTTTGAAGCTGCGAGAAAAAACTTCCCCGACCCCAGAACAGAAGCCGGTAGGATAATGTTGCCGGTAACTTCATTGTTCAGTGATAAAATCCAGAAATTAATGTCCAGCGCAAATGGCTCGATTGCATCGATAATGAACGGTATCAATGATAAGGCGTCTATCGATAATCTTGAGGCAAAATACGATGAAATAGATGGCAAATTACAAGCTATCAGTACAATAGCCGAAGCAAAGGGCTCAGTATTGAGCGAAATTGGGAAAGCTGTACCTAAAATCACTTATTCTGTTTTAGAATATAAAAAGAAAGGTGGTAATGTCGATGACTTAAATCTGGTTGAAACTTTTTCAGAATTAATAGACGGTATAGATAATGAAGTTGCTATAGACTGTGGTAGCGCACCTTCAGCACAAGAAAGTGTATCGCAAGAGACTTCTCAAAACTCGCCACAAAGATTAGGCACACCAGCAAACGGTGAAAACAAAATGACACCGTTCAGTTCAATGTTGAATCAAAATGCGTCGACGTCTCCGTTTATAAACGCTACAAACACTAGTCCAACTGACGTACCAAACAGCGAAATTGGCGTAAATCAAGACATGTCGAAGATAGCTGCGCAAGTATTGATTAAGTCTCCAATGGATAATGCAATACAAAGTGCTGCACAAAAAATCGAGCCAAAAGAACTTACCAAAGAAGACTTAATCAAAGATATCAAAGACCAACTTAAAGCAGGCCCTGTATTAGACAGAATACAAAAGAATATAGATAATACAAATGAAGAAATAGCCCAATTGCAAGAAGAAAAGCAAAAACATATAAGTGATTTAAAATCAAAAATAGAGCAATCACCTCAAAAGCCTGAATATGTACAAGCAGGCATTACCAATCCCAAAGACGTGACTGATGACAAACTTTTAAGCGCAGACAAAAATGTAGCAAGTCAAGTTGAAGAAATAGATAAAAAAATTGAAACAAAAAATGTAAAACTTCAAGTTCTTAACGATTTAATCAATACATTCTCCACGTTAGCAAATTAAATTCCACCTATTCAAAAAAAGAGGCTTGTACAAGCCTCTTTTTTAGTTATCTTTTTCGAAATGGGATTTGTCAGCTCCACAAGTAGGACAAACCCAATCATCAGGCAAATCTTCAAAAGCGGTACTATGCGCAATACCATTTTCAATATCACCTTCTTCCGGGTCATAGAGGTAATAGCAAAGCATGCATCTAAATTTATCCATTTTAGTTCCTTTCGTTTGAACTGACACTTTTCAGTGTTTTATTATTATACTATATTTTAAAAAAAATTAAACCTGTGTTTTGAACCTGTCTGCGTTTTTAGTAATATAAACCAATATTCCGCCTGATATAATAATTGTCAAAAACGACACAAACGTAGGTAAAGGGATACCCCAAACGTATGATACGGTGTCGAGTCTAATTCTTTCAATTAAAATTCTGCCCACAGAATACAGAATTAAATATGTAAAAAACACACCGCCTCTGACATTTTTGAATACTTTTCTAAAAACAAAAAACAGTAAAAACAACACAAACAAATTCCACAAAGATTCATACAAAAAAGTTGGGTGGAAAAATTCGTAGTCTGCAAATCCAAATGGCCTTTTTTCAGGTGGGATATACAATTTGAAAGGCATATCACAAGGCTGCCCAAAAGCTTCCGAATTAAAAAAATTGCCCCATCTCCCGATTGTCTGTCCAACAATTACACCCCAAGGTGCTGCATCACAATTTTCAATAAAACTCAGATGTTTTATTTTTGCCATAACAAGACCAGCTAAAACACCACCTATAATTGCACCATGAATAGTTAACCCGCCATTCCATATCATAAAAATTTCAGCAGGATGTCTTAAATAATACGGCAATAAAAGAAAAACATAATAAATCCTAGCACCTAATATACCACATAGTACAATAGTAGGCGTTAAATCGTAAAAGGTATCTGCATTTATGTAGGGGTAGTATTTTTTTGTTACGAAATAAGAAGCCGCTGTTCCACACGCTATCGCCAAACAAATACACAAACTGTAATAATGCAATTCAAATCCGTTAAAATCGAATAAAATACTTCCGGGAGATTGAAACATCTTACTCTCCAACTAAGACAGAGGTTTTTCCTTGTATATATTTTTCATCAACCGTTTGTTGTATGTTTTCTATTTTTTCTTTTATTTTAGCCGTTTCTTTGGCGTCTTTTGCGATAGAAACATAATTTTCGTAAGCTTCAACTGCTTCATTTAGTCTTTCAATTATCTTTTTCTTTGTGTTTTCATCGAGAACTTTTTGTTCCTTTGCATCAGTTTTCTCGTCTAAATCGTCTTCGTCTACTTCAAAATATTTATTCTCAATGTCAAAAGCACTTTCTTCTAAAGCAATCGCCAAAGAATAATAAGCGTCAACATAGTCTGGATTAATATCGATAGCCGCTCTAAATTCTTTTGCTGCATCATCGTACAATTTTGCTGTAAGATAAGCAATTCCAAGGTTATAATGTGTTTCAAAAACTTGACTGTCTAGTTCTAAACTCGATTTCAAACGACAAATTGCTGAGTCTGTATCGCCTTTATCGATGTAAGACTTTGCGTTGTTGTTCAACTCCTGTATAGCCAAATTATTTATACAAGCTGTAGTTATGACACTAACCAGTAATAAAACCAGTATAAAAGATAAATGTTTCATATAAGGCTCCTTAAGATTAAAAATATAATATATAAAACTTAAAAATTTGGCAACTTTATTAAAATAATATACAATAAATGGTGTACTAAAAATACTTTATTATAATACTTAGGTATAACAAGAAAAAGAGGAAAAAATGAGTGACGACAAAGTTATAAGTTTGGGTGGTGCTAAAAATAGAAAAAAAGAAAAAGCTGCCGCTCAATATGAATATGAAAAACATGACAAACCTGTATACTGTAGTTTTTGCAACAGACCAAACACTGAAGTTGTCAAAATGGTGCAAGGACCAAACGTAAACATTTGTTCTGAATGTACAATGATTGCTGTGCAATATTTAATACTTGAAGACAAAATGCCATCGGGCGAAGCACAAAAAATTCTCGATATGTTTTGGAAAAATGTTTAAGAAAGGGGTATTTTGAACAAATTACTGGCGAGAGCTGATATTTTAACCGCAATTTCAGAATTGCAAACAAAACAAGATGATTACACATTGGACAAGGTAATTAACAGTCTGTCTTCTATTGAGGATAAAGATTTTGTTCTTAATACGATGATGAAAGAACTACTGAAATCAGAAAATAATGTTAGACAAGAAGTAACGGCTTTTTTATTAATTGAAATTATCCCATCAGACGTGCTCGACAATGAAGTGCAAAAAGCACTGATTTCAAAAAAAATTTCAGATACCCAAAAATACAAATTGATAAAGCTATTGCGAGCTAAAGGGACACTGATAAAATACGAAAATTTTGAAGACTACCTTGATAATCCCGATATAATAATCAATGAAGACACAAATGTATTATTAAAAAATTCTATCGTAAATCCTGAAGTGCAAATAGATTTCATGGATTTTTTGAGCTCCGTTTCTGAAAATGATGGCTGTATGCTGATAGAATCATTGATTGATGATTACAAAGGAGATTTGCTCACAAATATTTTATATCCTATTTTATATTCAATGCCGGAAACTAATTACTTCTCAAAGGTAATAGAACTTTTAGGGCAGACTAAATCAAAAAAAGCGCTAAAACTATTAGAAAAATTTAAAGCCTCTTACACTGATAGCCCAATGATTTCTTCCATCATAAAAAAAAGTATAAATATGTTAAAACTTTCTATAGGCGAAGAAAAAACAGAAGAAAATTTGCTCGATAGCAAAATGTATAAGTGTTTCGTAAGTATTCCTGACGGACGTTCAAACTTAGGAATTTTAATTTCTCGAATACGTAAAGAAGGTACGTTGCAATTGTTTGCAGTTGCATTGAGTTTAAAATCAGGCATAATCGATTGTTTCGGCTTTAATGAAATTTCTCGTGATGAATTCGTCAAAATTATCAATAGATTTTATTCCGGCAAAATGCCTAAAATGGTCAACGCTGAAGTAGCAAAATATATTTTATCTGAAGCTGAAAGCAAACAATTTAATGCACATAAGCGCATTCCCTACGAGTATGTTTGTTGGAAACATTTGCTTTCTGATGTGAACGATATTACTAAAAATAAAAACGACTTGTTTGCTGAAAATATACAAAAACTTCAACTGACGAAAGAATCTATTTCTGAACTTGCTGATAATTTCGCTGAACTAGACTATTGGTATTTTGATGAAAATAATGAAGACTTCGCCAAAATTATCTCACAAATATCTAATGAATTGACCCACGTAAATGATGAAGATATTTTTAAATTTTTTATAGAAAAATTTGACCAATTATACAATCAAATGTATAATCCAAAAACTATGGAAATAGTTGACTATCAGTTACTAATCTCTGCTTATCTTCTAAATATGTCCAGTGAATATAAAAATGCTGCTATTCTATACAGTCTGATTGATAATGGCGATATTAAAAAAGAATTTTTGTCTGATATTTTGAAAAAAAGTATTTACATGTTTTTTATTCATGAAAAAAATAAAGCGGAACAAGAATTTATGTCTAAAAATATTTTTCAAACAAAGAAAAATTCTGAACCCAAAATATTGTCAGAAAATTTAATAAAAACCATTCTTGTTGCTATCGAAAATGAATGGCTAGATGATGAATAAAATAATGGCATTGGACGTAGGTACAAAACGTATAGGAGTAGCTCTGAGCGATTTTTTACAAATAATAGCTCAGCCATGCGAAGCAATTCCTCGCAAACCTGAAAATCAAGCTGTCGAAAAAATTAAAAAAATTTGTTCTGAAAACTACGTCGAAACTATTGTGGTTGGCTTACCCAAAAATATGAATAATACTGTTGGAGAACAAGCGCAAGATTGTATTTTATTTGCGGGTTTATTAAAAAATGATTTTAGTATAATATATGAAGATGAAAGATTAACATCATGGCAAGCTGAAGAAAATCTCAAAAATCGAGGGATAAAATATACCAAAAATAAAGCATTGGTTGATATAGAAAGTGCATGTATAATTTTACAACAATATTTAGATAGAAAGGACACAAATAATGGCTGATTATGAAGAAATGGACGACACTATTATTGAAACTGTCGACGAAAATGGTAATGTAATCAAATTTGAATTGATAGATATCATTGAGCTTGACGAAATTGAATATGGCATACTATATCCCATTGACGAAAATGAAAACGAAAACGACGACGAAGAAATCGAAGTTTTAGTTATGCGTTTGAAAAAAGAAAACGAAGAATTTATATTTGAAGCTATTGACGATGATGCTGAATTTCAAAAAGTTGTTGATTACGTGAATTCAATAAAAGAAGAAATCTAGCACAAATAATGCAAATATTTAATAATTTTCGTAAAATTGATAATCTGTCTCTCGCTTTAGGCTACTTCGACGGTGTTCACTTAGGGCATGGCTGTGTAATAAAAAATACAGTTAAATTCGCTGAAAAAAATTCGGTAAAATCCGCAGTTATTACATTTAAAAATTCCCCGACATGTTTTTTTTCAAAAAAAGACTCCCAAAATATCATCTCTTTAAATGATAAACTTGAAAAAATAGAAAAACTTGGTGTAGATTACGTATTTGTAATAGATTTTGACAAGGATATTTCTTTGCTAACAGCTGAAAATTATTTAAACAGCAGATTAATTACTTATTTTACACCAAAAGCCATCACTACAGGCTTTAATCACACATTTGGCTCAGATAAAGCAACCTCCGCTTTTTTAAAAGAAAATCAAAAAAGATATAATTACAAATACTTTGAAATTCCGCCAATAACTTACTGCAATGAACTTATTAGCTCAACTGCAATTAAAAATTTTATTGCAAAAGATAATTTTGTCACTGCAAAAAATCTGTTAGGTTACGATTTTTATCTGCAGGGCAAAGTAATTGAAGGTGACAAACTAGGAAGAACAATCTCATTTCCGACAGCGAATGTGCAATATCCTGAAAATATTTTAAAAATTAATACTGGTGCTTATGTCGCTAAAGTAATTATCGATAATAAGAACTATCAAGCTATTCTGAATTATGGGAAAAAGCCGACAATAGCTGGTGAAAGAAAAAATATTTTAGAAGCTCATATACTAAATTTTAACGATGATATTTACGATAAATGTATAAAAATAATTCCGTTAGAAAAAATCAGAAATGAACAAAAATTTCACTCACTAGACTTATTAAAAATACAATTGCAAAAAGATACTTCAATCGCTTTGCTTTATTTCAAAAAACACCTTATGAATTAAGCATTTGTTTATATTCATTATATTGTGCTATTAAAGCTAAATAAGTAGCATCGTTTTCTAATGAGATATTTGGATCTTCTTTTGCTATTTCTTCTAATGCTTCAATTTCATTTTGTAGTTCACTTAATCTATTGTTAATTTCTTCTTTAGAAAGCGAAGATTTGTCTGTCGAATTAGTTTTTTGCGTTTCCTGTTCTTCTTCACCATCAATATCATAAGAATATGATTGCATATTTTCTACATCTCCAAAGAAAAGCTGACCATTTTGTGCCAATATATTCAAAGTAGCAGTGTAGATAGCGTCATTACCACTACCACCGCTTACATTATTATTTTTTCCTGAGAATACTATGTAATCATTGCCGGCTCTACCAAAAATAGTTGAATTTTTACCTTGATAATAAACTTTATCATCGCCTGAACCTACAGAAATATAGTTTTGATTTCCAATTGCAACAACTTGGTCTGCACCTTGACCTGTCACAATAGTATTATTATTACCGGCAGAAATAATTGTATTGTCACCATCTTCAGCGAGAATAACACTTTCATCAGTGTAATTACTAACAATGTCAGCGCAATTGCTACCGACATAAACATTGCCGTAGCCCGCTTGATTTTCTTGATTTTCAAAGATGTAAGTTCTATCCACTATATTTGTTGCTATTGAACTTATAGATTGAGGTTGTGACATTTTATCTCTCCTTTTAGTTGTTATTATATATAAAAAAACAAAACATATATAAAAATTGCTTATTTGTTATATACAAACTTAATAAAAATTAACACACTAGAAAAATCTGGCGTTTTTAGGGCGAAGAAGTAAATAAAAGAACAGAAAAACTTGACAGTTAGACATGTCCCTATTATTATTTTGATTAGGTATTAGTATGCCGGTGTAGCTCAACGGTAGAGCAACGGTTTTGTAAACCGTAGGTTGTAGGTTCGATTCCTATCACCGGCTAAATTAATCGCACATTCTCAGGAGTTCTATAGAGAAAATCAGATTGACTTTACATGTAGAACAAATAAAACAGGTCGTAGACATTAGAGTTATACGATAACGGAGGGTCATTGACTATATAGTCAGTACCCGACGACCAATTATGGGTAGGTGGCCGAGTATTCCGCAGGCATGAATACCGAAGAAAAAGATTAAGTATCTTTTTCGAGGATTAGACACACTGAGGATTGCCACTCGAGACACGTACCCGACGACCAATTATGGGTAGGTGGCCGAGTGGCTAAAGGCGGCAGACTGTAAATCTGCTCACGAAAGTGTACGGTGGTTCGAATCCACCCCTGCCCAAATTTTTCAAACCGTAAGCCAAGCCCTTGTGGCGCAGCGGTAGCGCATTCCCTTGGTAAGGGAAAGGTCACGGGTTCAATTCCCGTCAAGGGCTAAAATTACAAAAACCTAATAATAGGCAGTAATATAGACAGTAG
>CAZTVM010000066.1:0-256 GCA_964617065.1 uncultured Muribaculaceae bacterium | reverse complement strand
TCATGGCACGTGAAAAGTTCGAAAGAAACAAACCGCATGTCAACGTAGGAACGGTAGGACACGTTGACCACGGTAAAACGACATTAACAGCTGCAATTACCGGTACGATGGCAGCCGCAGGTCAAGCTCAAGCTAAAAAGTTTGATGAAATTGATGCTGCACCGGAAGAAAAAGCAAGAGGTATTACGATTTCAACGGCGCACGTTGAGTATGAAACAGATGCAAGACACTATGCTCACGTAGACTGCCCGGGCCA
>CAZTVM010000065.1:7192-11559 GCA_964617065.1 uncultured Muribaculaceae bacterium | reverse complement strand
GCTCCAGTCAGCCATATTTGGTTTTTGAAAGGTATTCCCAGCTATTTAGGTCTGTTACTTGATATGACGTTGAAAGATTTAGAACAAGTTATTTATTTCAATAATTATGTTGTCGTTGACGCAGCTGATAGTCCGTTTAAAAAATTCCAGTTACTTTCAGAAGAAGAATATGAAGACTTTATATACGAAAACGAAGATTCTAAGTTGAAAGTAGGTATTGGCGCAGAAGCGATAAAGAACTTACTTTCAGAAATTTCTTTGTCAACATTAATTGAAGATATCCGAGGGGAATTAGCCTCGGCTGGTGGGTCTGTTCAAAAGAAAGCAAAATTAATAAAACGGTTGAGATTAATAGAAGCCTTAAAGGAAAGCAATACTGAACCTACGTGGATGGTAATGGATGTATTACCTATTACACCACCGGATTTACGACCTATGGTTCAACTTGATGGTGGTCGTTTCGCAACTTCCGATTTAAATGACCTTTACAGACGAGTTATAAACAGAAATAATCGTTTGTTGAGATTATTGGAAATGGGAGCACCTGAAATTATCGTAAGAAATGAAAAACGTATGCTACAAGAGGCTGTTGATGCACTTATTGATAATGGACGTCGTGGTAGAACTGTTGTAGGTCCAAATAACAGGCCTTTAAAATCGTTGAGTAATATTATAGAAGGTAAGCAAGGTCGTTTCAGACAAAACTTGTTAGGTAAACGTGTGGACTACTCAGGTCGTTCAGTTATCGTTGTAGGTCCACAATTGAGCTTAAATCAATGCGGTTTGCCTAAAGAAATGGCTATTGAATTATTCAAGCCTTTTGTTGTTAATAAGCTGATTGAAAGAGGTTTGGTACAAAATATCAAATCTGCTAAAAAGAAAATAGAACGCTCTGATAGCGTTGTTTGGGATATCTTGGAAGAAGTTATCGAAGGGCACCCGGTAATGCTTAACCGTGCTCCGACATTGCATAGATTGGGTATTCAGGCTTTTGAACCAGTATTGGTGGAAGGTCGTGCAATTCAACTTCACCCATTGGTTTGTACAGCATTCAATGCCGATTTCGATGGTGACCAAATGGCAGTTCACGTACCATTGTCAATAGAAGCTCAAACAGAGGCGAGAATGTTGATGCTGGCTACTAATAACATTTTGGCGCCTGCTACAGGTAAGCCTATTATTACTCCATCGCAAGATATGGTTTTGGGCATATACTATTTAACAATTCCTAAAGGTGCGAACGGCGAAATTAAAGGTCACTTCTTCTCGTTTGATGATGCTATTTCAGCTTTTGAAATTGGTATTATAACGCTTCACGATAGAATTATTGTTAGAGATGAAAGAGGCGAACGCTTTGAAACTACTGTTGGTAGAATTATTTTTAACGAAACTGTTAAAAAATCAATTTTATTATCATAGTTGTAGATAAATTAGAGGTATAAATATAAAATGAATACATTAATTCCGAATAAATCAAAAAAGAATAAAGAAGTTGGCTATATAAACGAAACAGTCAATAAAAAGAAATTGAATGATTTGCTTGCGCAAATTTATCTTGAGTTTGGTGGCGCAAAAACAGCTACTCTAGCAAATAATTTAAAAAATTTGGGTTTTAAATATGCAACGAAAGCCGGCACTACTATTTCAATTTCAGATTTATCAGTTCCTGCAATTAAAAAAGAATTGCTGGCAAATGCAGAAAAAGAAATTGAAAAATCCACTCATCGTTATCTAAAAGGCGAAATAACCGAAGTTGAAAGATATACGAAGGTTATTGACACTTGGTCAGAGACGACGGCAAAATTAACAGAAAGTGTTGTCGAGAACTTTGATAGATTAAATCCTGTTTATATGATGGCATTCTCCGGTGCGAGAGGTAATGTTTCTCAGGTATCTCAATTGGTTGGTATGCGTGGTCTGATGGCAGATGCACAAGGTCAAATCATCGATTTACCTATTAAATCAAACTTTAAAGAAGGATTAAGCGTTACTGAATACATCATTTCAAGTTATGGTGCAAGAAAGGGGTTAGTTGATACAGCCTTGAAAACGGCTTACTCAGGTTATTTAACGAGACGTTTAGTTGACGTTGCTCAAGACGTTATTATTAGAGAAGCTGATTGTGGTACAAATAGATATATCAAAATGACAGCTATTTCAGATGGTGAAAAAAATATCGTTGAACTTCGTGACCGTCTTTTAGGTCGTACGATAGCAGAGGATATTAAAGACAAAGACGGAAATGTCATTGTTCCAAACGGTACGACTATTGATCGTAATGAAATTAAAAAAATTGTTCATATTGATTTGAAAGAATTAGCCGTTCGTTCTCCATTAACTTGTGAATTAGAATATGGTGTATGTCAAAAATGCTATGGTTGGGCTATGACCACGCAAAGACTAGTTGATATTGGTGAATCAGTTGGTATTATTGCAGCTCAAAGTATCGGAGAACCCGGAACACAGCTTACAATGAGAACATTCCACACAGGTGGTGTATTCAAGGGCGCCGGCGCAATGAGAGAAGTCGTCTCTAATATCAATGGTAAAATAAGCTCTAAAATATTTACAAAAGAACTTAGAACTCGTCACGGTGACGTTGTTCAAGTTACTTTGCAAGAGACTGATATCGTTGTCAAAAACGATAAAACTTCTGAAAAATATCACGTTCCTGCTAATACAATTATGCATGTTGTTGAAGGTGCAGAAGTTAAAAAAGGCGACAAATTAGCAGAATTCGAACCTGTTAATGCAGGTGACGGAAGTCGTTTGACAGAAAAAGCGACAAAAGATATTAACACTGATTTAAGCGGTGAAGTACTTTTTGAAGATTTTACGGTTGATGAGAAAAAAGACCGTCAAGGAAATGTGTCTCGTACAGCTAATAAAAATGGTATAGTTTGGGTTTTAGGCGGTGATGTCTATAACTTGCCTGGTGGCTCAAAAGTTCTTGTTGATGATAAACAAGTTATTAAAGAAGGCGAAAAAATCGCTGAAACTCATGTAGTTTCTGAACATGGCGGCGAAGTTCGTGTCGGTGATAATTTGGTTATAGAAGAAACACCTTTTGAAGGAAAATTAATCAAAAAAATCGTGCAAGGCAAAGAATTAACTATTGTTATAGCTTCTATTATGGCTGCTAATGCGAGCTTTGAATACACTAAAAAAGAGCAAGTTTGGACAGTTGATAAAACTAATGAAAAATATATAGTTAAATCGCCGATTGACACAGTAGTCGAAAACGGAATGATAATCGCCGAGTTGATTGATGACGAATATTCTGTTGCTTCAAGCGGTGAAATTAGATACATAGATGTAGAAGTTGATGAAAATCAAATCATTACTAAGGGTGGAGATATAATATTTATTTCTGAAGAAATACATCAAATAAGTAAAGACGCTTCATTGAAAATGGTAGAGTCTGGAACTGAAGTCACTGCTGGTACTGAAATTATAAAAGACTTGTATGCTCATATTGATGGTATTGTCGAAATTAAGGAATTTAATGATATTATCCATGAGGTTACTATCAGACCGGGAAAAATATATAATTTAGATAATATAAGTGAATTAAAAGTTGATGAAGGTGAATTACTGGAGCCTGGTACTGTTGTTACATCTAAAATCAAGGTTGAAGAACCTTCTATCGTTACTGTTATTGAATCTGAAAATGATGGTTTAGATGATATTGAGGAATTAGATGATGTTTTGGATTCAGCAGGCTCACTCGATGATGACGCTATTTCAAACAGACCTGTTCAAATTTTGGTCAGACCTGTTCAAAAATTTACAATTGAACCTAAAGATGTGACCATTCGATTTAAAAGTACTGATGAATCAATTGATATTATTCCTATTACTCAATTACAATACAAAGATGGTGCTCGAGTTAGAAATTTAGATGGTGCTACTTTAACCAGAACTAGTCTAGTGTTGCAGATGCAAAACTATTTAAGCCACTTAAAAGGCATGGTTGAGTTAGACGCCAGTAATAATCTGAAAATTGTAGTTTTAGAAACTTTGATTGTTAGACGTGAAATTGAAGGTAGCGCAAAAACTTTATCGTCTATGCAAACTGAATTGTTAGTTGAACACGGACAAGTTATTGACTCAAAAACTCCTGTCGCAAAAACTTGCGTATTAGCAATTAATGATGCAATTGCGAGTATAAAACCAAGTAATGCTGATGGTCGTCGTTTGTTGTTAATTTCAGATGAGTCAAAAACTGAACTTTCTGTAAAATCCAAACCTACAGTCAGTGTCGGTGAATTCGTCAAAATGGACTCAGTTATTTCTTCAAGTGGCGAAACTTCTACTATTTCAGGTCAAGTTGTAGAAGTTACACCAAAATCAGTTATTGTTAGAGT
>CAZTVM010000065.1:0-7182 GCA_964617065.1 uncultured Muribaculaceae bacterium | reverse complement strand
AATTAGCCCTGGTACAATGTTACAAATTGATGACGGAGCGCTCGTACTACGTGGTGATATGTTAGCCAGTTTAGTATTTGAAAGACAAAAAACAGGTGATATCGTCCAAGGTCTTCCGAGAGTTGAAGAATTACTGGAAGGGCGTAAACCAAAAGATTCAGCAATTGTCGCAGAAATGGACGGTGTCGCTGAAATTGAAATTGAAGACGATGTACCTCGTTTGTATTTAGTTACTGAAAATGGTCGTCAGGAAATTAATTATACTGTTGATTCAAATATAATCGTTTCTGATAAACAACAAATAAAGATTGGTCAAGCTCTTACCAGTGGACCTATGAACCCACATGATGTGATTAGATTGAATGGTGTAGAGGCTGCTCAGCAGTATTTGGTCGATGAAGTTCAAAGGGTTTATCGTTCACAAGGTGTTCAAATTGCTGATAAACACGTTGAGGTTATTGTTCGACAAATGACTAAAAAAGTAAGAGTAGTTGATTCAGGTGATACAAAATTATTGCCGGGTGAGTTGATTGAAATGCAAATAGTTGAACAAGAAAACGCAGCTATGCAAGAGGCTGGTAATGCATTGGCTACTTTTGAACCTGTGCTTTTAGGTATTACGAAAGCTAGTTTGAATACAGAAAGCTTTATTTCTGCGGCTTCATTTCAAGAAACTACGAGAATTTTGACGGAAGCTGCTGTTGAAGGTAAAAAAGACTTGCTCAGAGGCTTAAAAGAAAACGTAATTATTGGTCGTTTAATTCCTGCAGGTACTGGTTATTATCACTTAACTCACGCTTCAGAAGAAAAAGATAAAGAAGCTATGAAACGTGCAGCGATGAAAAATAATCCTCGTAAACCTTCTGCTATTTTAGAAGAAATAGAGGGTATGTTCGGAGCGCCCGACTTTACTATTGAATAATTTTTAGTTTAGAATATTATATTAAGATGGCTATTTGCCATCTTTTATTTTGAAAGGGAAAAATATGAAAAAAATATTATCAGCTTTGTTTTTAATGATTGTACTAACTGCGGGATTTGCTTACGCAGACAATATTCAAGATGTTCGCTCATTTTTTGAAAAATATGTGAATGCAGCAAATACTTATCAAACTGATTTGCCAAATTTTTATGCTCCTAATGCCAAAATTTTACGTTTTGTTATACAAAAAGATGGCACTGTATATCCTACCCCACTTGTAGTAAATACTTCTGATTACATGGGGCAATTAAAATTAAATGCTAAAATAGCAAAACTAAGAAGTTATAAAAACTACTACAAGGATATTAAGATTGTTCCTAGTGGTTCAAACTATAAACTTTCTGCTTATCGTTCTCCATCTCCTTCTCCAAATGATAGAATGCCGGCATATTTTATTATAGGTAAAAATTCGTCCGGCAACTATGTAATAAAAGAAGAAATGATGCAAACTCGGGAACAAATTTTCTTAGGTCAAATTAAAAAACAGCAAAAAAATTAATTTTTTAGGATTTGAATTTTGTTATTTTTTAACTATGATAAGAAGAAAAGTATGTAAGAATTAGGAAGTTATTATGCTAGATGTAAAATTAATAAGAGAAGACAAAGACAAAGTAAACGCTTTGTTGCAGCGTAGAAATAGAGAGCTTTCAGTTGATGCTGTTGTTGAAATAGATGTAGAACGCAGAAAGATACAGTTTGAAGCTGATGAATTACGTGCAAAAAGAAAAAGTATGTCTCAAGAAATTGGTGCGCTAAAAAAACAAGGTGAAAATACTGACGCTGTACAAGAAGAAGTCCGATTAATGGGCGAAAAAATAAAAGAATTTGAAGAAAAAGAAATAGAATTAGAAGCAAAACAAAAAAATTTGTTATTGAATATTCCCAATATACCAGATGAAACAACGCCAATTGGTGCAGATGAGTCGTTTAATGTTGAGGTAAAACGCTTTGGTGAACCTCGGAAGGTTGATTTTCAGCAGAAAGCCCATTGGGACATAGCGACAGAGAAGAATTTAGTAGATTTTGAACGAGGTGTAAAACTGGCGCAATCTAGATTTACGCTTTATCGTGGCAAGGGCGCAATGCTAGAGCGTGCAATTTTAAATTTCTTTTTAGATTTGCACATAAACGAGCACGGTTATGAAGAAATAATGCCACCAATTATGGTTAACTCAGCTGCAATGACTGGTACAGGTCAATTACCAAAATTCGCACAAGATATGTATAAATGCGAAAATGAAGACTTATATTTAATTCCAACAGCGGAAGTCCCTGTCACAAATATTTATGCCAATGAAATTTTGACAGAAGATGAATTGCCACGATATATGTGTGCCTATACACCATGTTTCAGGAAAGAAGCTGGTTCAGCAGGAAAAGATACACGTGGATTAATACGTTTGCATCAATTTAATAAAGTAGAATTGGTGAAACTTTGTACTCCTGATACGAGTAAGGAAGAACATGAAAAATTAACTCGCAACGCCGAAACAGTTTTAGAGTTGCTAGAGTTACCGTATAGACGAGTTGCTTTGAGTACAGGTGATATAGGATTTTCTGCTAATAAATGTTACGACTTAGAGGTTTGGTTGCCTTCGTACAATGATTATAAGGAAATTTCCAGCTGTTCAAATTTTGGTGATTTTCAGGCTCGTAGAGCAAATATCAGATATCGTTCAAAGGAAACAGGTAAAACTAGTTTTGTTCATACGCTCAATGGCTCGGGGTTGGCTGTCGGACGTACTTTTGCTGCAATTCTGGAAAATTATCAACAAGCAGATGGTTCAATCCTTATACCTAAAGTTTTACAGAAATATACCGGATTTGATAGAATATGGAACTAAAAAAAGGCTACTTCATTACTTTTGAAGGTGCAGATGGTTGCGGAAAAACTACACAACTGAAGCTTACTGAAAAGTATTTGCAAGACAATGGCTTTTCTGTTTTGACTACTAGAGAGCCAGGTGGAGAAGCACTTGGAACAATTTTGCGTGAAATTTTATTACATTATGATGGTGATGTATCCTCAAATTGCGAATTGTTTTTGTATTTAGCTGACCGAGCTCAGCATATTGATACTTTGGTCAAACCTGCTATTGAAAAAGGCTGCATAATTCTTTGTGACAGGCATACTGACTCCACTTTAGCTTATCAAGGCTACGGACGCAGTCTTGATTTACAAAAACTTAAAAAGCTCAATGATATTGCTACATCTGGGCTGAAGCCAGATTTAACTCTTTTATATGATGTTACATCTGAAATTGCACAATCTCGTGTGGGGAAAGAAAAAGACCGACTCGAATCAGAAGGACTAGAGTTCCATAAAAAAGTTAGAAATGGCTATTTAGAAATTGCGAAAATTGAGCCTGAACGAATTAAAATAATCAATGCTAACAATGCAATTGACGAGGTTTTTTCACAAACTATCATTCAGATTAAGACTCTTTTAAATGTTTAAAGTGAACTTGTAAATACCAAATAAACCCTACAACGCAAACTACAACAATTGCGATATCAAATTTGTGCCAAAATTTAGAGAATAGCTCAATGTTTTCGCCAAATTTAACACCTACACAAACTAAGAAATAACTCCAAACTAACGAGCCTAAAAATGTAAACAAGAGGAATTTTGGTAAATTAGCACGCAAAATTCCAGCTGGTAGTGAAATAAATGTTCTTACAACAGGTAACATTCGGCAAAGAAAAAATGCCCAATCTCCGTACTTTTGTGACCATTTATCAGCTCGCTCAAGGTCTTTTTTACTTATTAAAAACCACTTACCGTATTTTTCAACGAAAGGTCTGCCACCGATATAGCCCAAATAATACGAGGGAATTGATCCGATTACACAGCCGATTGCACCTGCAAATGCTGCTGTGTGTATTGTCATAATTCCTTTTGTTACCATATATCCAGCAAACGGCAAAATAGCTTCGCTCGGCAAGGGGATATTGCAAGATTCAATAGCCATCAAAAAAACTATTCCTATGGGCCCGGCATGGCTAATTACTTTTTCTATAAATCCCACCATTGGTACCAAAACTATATCCAATATGCTCATTTAGTATAAACCTCTCTCCTGTAACAAAACTATGCTAACATAAAATATTTTATTTTTCTCGATAATTTGTTTGTAAAGTTTTTATAAGCCGTCTTTTTATTATTATTGCGTTGTTATAGCATTTTTAATGAAATAATAACTAATTATTAGGCAATATTTATGTAGAAAATGTTTTTATATAGATATCCAATAGGATGGGAAATTCTAAAAGTAAAAATCTAAAATTTTTACTTTTTTTTTGTACAAATTAACAAATTTTTTGTACAAAATTAATTGCTGCAATCATGCTCTTTTCACTCGCGACACCTTTACCTGCGATATCATACGCTGTACCATGTGCTGGCGAAGTCCTGATAAAATCCAAACCTATAGTCGTGTTCACAGCTTGTTTTTGGGCTAGCATTTTAATCGGAATTAGTCCTTGGTCGTGATAGCAAGCGATGTAACAATCATAAGGCATTTTTTCGTTTTTTACATACTTTGCAGCTGCGTCTGAAAAAAGTGCGTCAGCAGGCTGCGCATCAGTAATTAAAATGTTTTCTTTACGCAAATCTTGAACAGCTTCAGCAAAAACTGTTTCTTCTTCATTGCCGAGAAGCCCTTTTTCACCAGCATGTGGGTTAAGTCCACACAAAGCGAACTTTGGAAATTCTATATTAAATTTATTTTTAAAAGTTTTATTCAGAGCGGTAATTTTATCAACTAAAAAATTTTTTGTTAAAACATTAGGAACTTCTTTCAAAGCTATATGACGAGTTAAAAGTAAAATTCTGAAATCGTTTGCGCAAAAGAGCATCTCAGCCTTTTGATTTCCGTTTGCTAAAAATTTTTCTAATACTTCAGTTTGTCCACTAAAATCGTGACTGGCTTTATTCATTGCGCTTTTAGACACTGGAGCTGTAACTATAGCTGTAATTCTGCCGTCCAAAGCTAATTCGCATGATTTTTTTATCGTATTAAAAGCGAATTCACCGCTTTCTGCTGTTTCTATTGATGGCTTTAAATCTGCTATATTGTAAGGTATTTCGGCTATTTCATAGTCAAAAGGTAATTTAATTTGCAATAAATTTTCATAAAAACGCAAAATTCGCTCATTTGCAATCAAAATGATATCATTTTTTGCTAAATTTAATTTCATCAATGATTTTATAACTATTTCAGTGCCTATGCCGTTGGGGTCACCAATCGTAATCGCAATTTTCTTATTTGTCATACTGCTCAAAATACTTCAAAATTTCTACCAGCGTATTCACGTTACCGAGATTGCCTGATTTTGTTACAATCCATTGAGCATTGTGGTCTAAACAGAGCGGTATAGCTGATGAAACAGCTGTAATTAATTGCAAATTCTGGCTATTAATAGTATTTGCACACTTATACGACGTTTCACCACCAATAGTAATCAGCACGACCTCTTTTTCCGAGACTGACTTTTTAGCTATCAACGCCAAAAAATCAGCTATACGACTACTAAAATCACTTTCTGATATTTCATTTTCAAACAAATACTGAGAAAGTTCTTTTTTATCAATCGTAATATTTGATGAGTGAATAATAACTGCGTTTTTTTTAATTAAATTAGGCAAAGCTCTTTCTACAATACTATTTACGTCGTTTTTTAACACATCTTCAGCAGTAACCGCAATGAAAAAAGTATTTTCAATTTCGTCGCTATCATTTAATTTCTTTATTTGTGAAGCTGTTAAATCGGTTGCACTACCTGAAATAATCAGTTTCGGCAATGTAGGAATTGATTGGTGAATTGGTATATTTTCGGTTGTGCCGTCAAGCCAAGTATTTGCAAGTGCTTGAGCTAGACCTGCAGAGCCGCATGGTAAAATTTTGCAGTTCGTTTTATTTATCGCCAAAACTGTTTGCTCTATGTCTATTGTCGATACTGCATCGACAACGATAAGCTTTTTCCCTTCTTTCACGAGTGCATTCAAACTCATCAAAATAGGGCCTGCGCCTTTCATCACGATATCAATAGGTATTAAACCTATGATGTTTTTATTTTTATACTCATCGTCAAGTTGTTTTTTCAAAATACTAGGAATATGTGATTCACTAACAGGGAAATGTGGGTCTCTTGCCAGTTCTGTACGTTGTATTGGCACCCCTTTCAGCAAATGGTAGCCACCGACTGTTGTGCGTCCTTCTATCGGGTATGCTGGTAATATTATGGCTGCGTCCCATTTTAATTCATTCAATATTGTCAATATTTCTTGTGCGATATTTCCTCGTAATGTTGAATCAATTTTTTTATAAAAATACTCTATATTAAACTTATTTAAAAACGCATGCGTTGCCTCCATAACTTTTGACACTGCATTTTGAACGTCAATATTGCGGCTTTCGGTCGGTATAGCCCATGCTTGCGTATTAATATTGTCATCAGGCAAATTCTGTGTATCCAGCAATATCTGCGTGCTGCAACCTCGTAAATGAAACTGCAATGCTGTATCATTTGCGCCTGTTAAATCATCTGCGATTATACCTATTTTATTTGATGTAAACATAAAACCTTCTATTGCTGATTAGAATTCCTACCTGACAGTAGTCTTAGATTATTTGCTACTACGTAAAATCTTTCTCTTTGTTCGCCGGAAGCGTCTGTCCACTTATTCGCTGTTATTCTGCCTTCTAATGCTACCAACGTACCTTTTTTTACATATTCTCCGGCTACTTCTGCGACTTTGTCCCATAGCTCTATATTGAACCAATCTGTCACTTCTGCTTTGCTTTTTGCATCCCAACGGCTAACTGCGACTGAAAATGTCGTTTTCACTTTGCCTGAGTCAAAATATTTCATTTCAGGGTCTTGTCCTGCTCGTCCTACGACTACTGCTGAATTTATCATTTTTTACCTACTTTTTTTTACTTTTCTTCATTATTATAAAATAAAAAGATAAATTTTCAATCTTCTAAACTTATTCGATAACTGAATTCTATCTTAGGGGTATTCCCTTTTTCTTCATTTTTTGATATAATTGTTATATCATTGGTTGAAATTAAAAGGATATTATATGAAAAAGACAGTATTAGTATTAGTTTTAGTATTATTTTTGTGTTGCATCGGTATAGGTGCGTATGCGACGGAGGCGGACGACCTAGCTAAAGGCACTCTCGACGTGCTGC
>CAZTVM010000064.1:0-11565 GCA_964617065.1 uncultured Muribaculaceae bacterium | reverse complement strand
AATATTGTTTCTGCGATACAGAACACGAGCTGCCTGAAGTTTATGACTACTTAAATAAATTAGAAGTTTTTCTTGGTAAAAAAATTAGTAGGTTAAAACCTTTTGTCGGTTTTGACCACATCTACCAAACACGAGGAATATTACCAACACCGCAAAATCGTTGGTGTACCGTTGAATTAAAGACAAAAACAATCCGCAAAATGATATAAGATAATTTTATAAAAAATGGAGAAGGCAAAGTTTACCTATATATTGGCATTCGTGATGATGAAAATCACAGAGTAAAAACTGCGACAAGCGATGATAATTATATCAATGAGCGATTTCCATTTGTTGATGATGGATTAAAACGTCAAGACATTATTGATATTTTGACAAATTCGGGACTCGGTTTACCCGGTTATATGAAATGGAAATCTCGCTCTGGCTGTTATTTTTGCTTTTATCAATCAAAATTAGAATGGGTTGGACTTTATGAAAACCACCCTGATTTATACAAAAAGGCAATGTCTTATGAATATAAAAATTGCGATAAAATCAAAAAAGGACATTTTGGTTGGCGGTCGGACACGACTTTGGAAGATTTGATTAAACCTGAAAATATTAAAAATATAAAAGAAAAATATACTAAATTGAAAGAAAAGAGAGATAAACAAAAATCACAGATAAAAACAAAATTAATAAATATGTATGGCGAGGATGATGATAATTTTTTCTTGGAAGATGAATATAAAGAAAGTAATGCCTGTGTGCTATGTCATCTTTGAGGTCTGTATCTGAATTCAGGTGTTAAATACAACCATTCGTCAGGAATAAGTTTCCATAATTGCTCAAAATTCTTTTTTAGGTTTTGAGCAATTTTTTTATCTTTTACGATAAGCATATTTTCATCATTTACGAGTTCCGCAGTTGATGTCCAATTTGTTGAGCCTAATATCGAAATTTCTTCATCAAAGACGGCTGTTTTCATGTGCATTTTGCTTTTCCAATTTTCTATTTTTACAGGAATTTTTGCATCTCTTAATTTTTGATGAGGTGAATAGCCGTCAGCGACAAAATTGCCATCAAGAATAATTTTTACGTCAATGCCTCTGTTATGTGCGTTAATCAAATCTTCAACGATTTTTCTGTGTGTTAGAAAAAACATTGAAATATAAATTGACTTGCGAGCCTCACTTATTAGCGGTCGAACATGGTTGGTAAGGGCTTCTGATTTCGGCGAGAAATATATTGAAACATCTGTTTTACCTTTATTTAATTTTATATTTTCGGTATTTGAAAGTAATTCTTTATCGGTATGAAATTTTGAATTTACAAACATTTGTTCAAACTCTTTTGTATAAATATTGGCAACTTCTGACGAATTTATTATTACAGAATTATTAGCGTTAAACGTCATACAGCTTGCAGACAAATTTGTCGAACCTGTCCAAACAACCTTTTTATCTACAATAATAAATTTATTGTGCATTAGTGCGTGTGTCGCTCTCGTAAATTTATCTGATTGTTCTTTTTTTGCAATCGAAATAAAACTATCAACTTTTACATCTTTAAATTTTTCTTTCAATTTATCTGTATCACGATAAGTTTTAATCTCGTCTTTATCGACAACACCTCGAATTTTGACTCCTCGTTGTTGTGCTAAAATCAACGCTTTTAAAATATCATCTTGCTCATTAAATCCGTACAAAGCAAAGTCAATACTATCATCAGCACTATATATTAATTTTAAAAGAGCCTTACAGCTCTTTGTCGTGCAATTATTTTTCGGATATTCGTTTTTTGTTGGATTAACAAAATATACGTTTAAATCGTTTCTGTATTTAACTGCTTTGTGTTTGTAATCCTTTAATTTGCGTGATTTCGTTTGAAAGCAACATCCTGATTTATTGTATTTTTTATTTGGTGTTATTAATTCAATATCACTTCCCATAAAAGCATACTCGCAAGTCGGTTTGTGATATTTACCATTTTTTTTGTTTAATAAAACTAAATTCAGCCTGTGCGATTTCTTCGCATTAGCCTTGATTTTGTCCAAATTTTCATACTGCTTTAATTCACCTGCAAGGTTTGATTTCTCGTAAACTGTTGCAAGACCTTCTTTCAAAACTTCTTTTTCATAACTCTTACAATATTCAGATGGGTGCGGAAGATATAATAAATTTATCCCACCCTGACGAATGTTTGGAGGAGTTTTGCAGTCGTAATAAATCGACATCAATCGCCTACCCATATCGCAACGCTCTGTATTTGCACTATAAACTGCAATAACTTCTTTATTCAAAAGTTTTTTCTTTGCAAACTCCTTGCCGTAGTAACCAAGACCTAAAACCTCATCTTGAGTGAAGCCGTAATTTTTCATTTGATAGTTTGAATAAATCGATGGCTTTGTTTCAAACGTATCAATTCCATTCAGTCGAACTTTTTGACAAAGCGAACTGTTGAGCTGTTGCGAAACTTGTGAGCCTGTCTCCGTAGTTGAAGCTGAGCCGTTGCGTTGAAAACGCTTACGGATATGCTGAAACGAAGTGTCATTTTGTTCGGGCATGCCGTTTTTGTTGAAATCGACATATACAGTGTCGCCATCAATAATTTTTATAACTTTAAATTTTTCATCACCAAAAGTGGGGATAAGAGAAAAAATGCTTATTAAAAATACTGCTAACGTTCGTGTATAAAATTTCATAGCTACATTCTATACGGAATTCGCATATAATTATAGTAGGGAATTTAATTTGTAAAGTGAGGTAATATCACTGATATATGCATAAACACTCTGCAATGCGTAAAATAATGTTTTTATACAGAGTGCTGTTAAAGGAAAAATTGACTTTTGCTAAATTTAAAAAAAATGACAAAACAATTTTATGATGATACATTCATTTCAATTATTTATTATATCAATACATCAAACATTGTTAATATTACTCCGATAAGTATAAATTTTTTCATACGCTTCTCCTTAAATATTTTGCCCTAAAGAGTATGCCTGTTTTAAATAATTTTTGTGCAACTCAATATCTTTTGGATTTGTAACCCCAACAGCACGAACAACGCCTTTTAAGCTTGTTTTTTCAAAACATTCAATCCAGCCTTTTAATCCAGTTAAAGTTCCATCGACTGCGGATTCTTCAGGCTCTGCCGCAGATGCCAAAAGATATATATCTCTGAATTTATAATCAGTAGGAAACAGTGGATTAAGCCTGTCAATCAAGGTTTTCATTTGTCCTGACATATCATAATAATAAACAGGAGTTGCCCAAACGACAACGTCAACGTCTTTCATCTTTTCTGCGATTTTAACTGCATCATCGTTTATTACGCATTTTTGGGTGTCTTGACAAACTAAACATCCTTTACAAAATTGAATATTTTTATCTTTTAAGCTGATTTTTTCAACCTCATGCCCTTTATCAAGTGCACCTTTCATAAATTTATCTGCTAAAATATCAGAATTTGAATTTTGTCTTAGACTTGTTGATATGATTAAAACTTTTTTACTCATTAATTATCTCCTATTTTTTTAATAATTTTTGCGGGATTACCAGCGACAATTACATTATCAGGAACATCTTTTGTTACGACAGAACCTGCTCCGACAACCGAATTTTCACCAATAGTTATTCCTCTTAAAATTGTAGCTCCTGCTCCAATCCAACAATTTTTCTTGATATGAATTGGTAAACACGTTATAACAGGGCGATTATCTAAGTCGTGGTTGTTAGATATTAGCTGAACGTTCGCCGCAAGCATTGTATTATCTTCAATTGTAATGCCGCCTGATGCCATCATTAAACAATTACTCATTATTGCAACATTATTTCCGATTTTAACTTTATCAAAATGAACCCCTTGAAGTGGCGTCCAAAGCATAAAATCATCTCCGACATTTGGTAATAATTTATTCAAATTCTCGCTATATTCTTGAGTGTGTGGCATTGTTTGATTTAATCTGAACAAATTTTGTTCATCAACAATCATTTGTTGTTTAGCTTCTTCTGACAGTGACGTCATATTTATTCTTAATTCTTCCATTTTATCTCCTGTTGTCTTTTTTCTAATTTATTATTTAACACTTTTTATAATTTTTGTAGTCATAATTCTGTTTCATTATTATCTAATTCTATCATTTTTGTGATATGATGTTTTTGTGAGGGTTAAATAATGAATGAAAATTTAGAAATTTTAAAAGAAAAAATATTGGCAATAATGAGCGAGGAAGGGGTTTTGCAAACAGAAATTGAAGGATTAAAACTTGCAAAACATTACAAGACAACTCATTTCCAAAAAATGCTTTATGAACCATCTTGTATATTAATGCTTCAAGGAAAAAAACAATTATACTTTGGTTCCAAAAGCGTGTCTTATTCTCAGGGCGAATACCTGATTTCGTGTTCTAATTTTCCTGTGAATTGTAGTATTATAGAAGCAAGCAGTGAGAAGCCCTGTGCTATACTCGCACTTGAGCTTGATAGTATTGTGATTGCAAAATTGATTACTGAAATGAATTTTCCAAAAAGTTTGTCAAAAGAATCTGATTTTTTAGCTTCAGAAAAATGCGATGACTCAATAATTTCATCATTTATAAAGCTCGTTGATTTGTTAGATAAACCAAAAGAAGAACAAAAAATACTTGCTCCTATAATTAAAAATGAAATATATTGTAGATTATTGTTGGGTTCTTTAGGAAATCAAATCAGACTGATAAATACAAAAGGGACATTGTCCAATAATGTCGCAGAGGCAATTTCTTATATCAAGGCGAATTTTAAGGAAAAAATGAATATAGATGATTTAGCAAAAGAATTTAATATGGCATCATCATCTTTTTATCGCAATTTCAAAAAAATAACAAAAATTACACCTTTGCAATATCAAAAACAATTAAAATTGTACGAAGCAAAAAAACTTATGTTGAGTGGCGATTATGATGCAGAAACGGCATCTTTTGAAGTAGGCTATGAAAGCTCAACACAATTTAGCAGAGAATATAAAAACTTCTTCGGCAATCCACCGCTTCGAGATATAAAACAATTAGCGGCAGTATAATTTGATAGTATTAGATAAGAATTGAGCAGGATTATATGTATATTTTTAATTATTTATCGTAAATAATTAAAATGAGGTAAAAGTATGAATAAAAATATTTTATATATTATTTTAGCGATAGTAATAATTGGAAGTTTATCGATATGCACTGTTTTTGCTAATCAAAATAAAGATAAGGAGATTAATATGACTGATAAAAAAATTCTTATTGCGTATTATTCGCATTCAGGCAATACAAAAGCTGTTGCTGAAAAAATCCAAAATGTAGCTGGTGGTGATTTATTTGAAATAAAGCCTAAGATTGCATATTCAAGGGATTATAATACAGTTGTAAATCAAGCAAAAATTGAAAAAGAAAAAGATATTAGACCTGAACTTATCGACAAGGGGAATTTAAAAGATTACGATATAATTTTTGTCGGAACACCTGTGTGGTGGTACACAATGGCATCACCTGTAAAAACATTTTTAACTGTCAATGATTTTGATGGAAAAATAATTGTTCCATTTTGTACACACGGTGGTGGTGGAGCTTCTTCAACTTATAGCGATATGAAAAATATTGCAAAAGGTGCTAAAGTTTTGGAAGGTTATACTTCTTACGGTAAAACTGCGAAAATAGATGAAATAAAAAATTGGATAAATAACATAAATTTTTAAGGAGAAAAAATGAAACGTAGAGATTTTATAATAAATTCAGCATTAACGATTGGCGGAACTGCTCTTTTAGCAGGTTGTGGAAAGAAAGAGGTTAAAAAATCACCCAATCAAGTTGTGAAAAGAGAATTTGACAATCTTGAAATACCGTTGATAGCTTTAGGTTGTATGCGATTGCCTATGCGCAACGATAAAATTGATATGGTAGAGCTAGATAAAATGGTTGCATATGCAATGGAGCACGGAGCAAATTATTTTGATACAGCCTATATGTACGTTGATGGAAAATCAGAAAACGCCATCGGTGAAGTTTTAAAACAATACAAGCGAGAAAGTTTCTTTTTGGCGGATAAATGTCCTGCATACCTTGTAAAATCAAAAGAGGATTCAAAAAAACTCTTTGAAGAACAATTAAAAAAATGTCAGGTGGAATATTTCGATAATTATATGGTCCACAATATCAACAAAAATACACTAAGTAATTATCGTGATAATGATATGTACGGAGAACTTTTGAAAATCAAAAAAGAAGGTAAAATCAAGCATTTAGGATTTTCTTTCCATGGCGATTTGGCGATGCTAAAAGAAGTTATGAATGAACACAAATGGGATTTTTGCCAACTTCAAATAAATTATCTTGATTGGGAAGTTGTGAATGCAAAAGAAATGTATGAAGTAGCTGAAAAAGCCGGAGTTCCTGTTATAGTAATGGAGCCGTTACGAGGTGGGGCATTGTGTAATATTCCACAAAAAGCTGTTGATAAGTTGAAAACAGAATGTCCGGACGATACACAAGCATCGTTTGCTTTGCGTTGGGTTGCAGGACGTGACAAGGTTTTTACAATTCTTAGCGGAATGAGTAACTTACAACAATTGAAAGAAAATGTTGATACTTTTGTAAATTATAAAGAATTCACAGAAAATGAAAATAAAATTGCACATGAAATTGCTCAGATTATTCAACCGCAAGGTGCGATAAATTGTACAGCGTGTAAATATTGTATGGAAGTTTGCCCAAGAGGAATAAACATTCCTGCGATTTTTGGAGCTTACAATCTATACAAATCCTCTACAAGTAATAAAATAATGCAAAACTATGGATTATTAAATAGCTACAACGCACTAAATGAAGATGAACGAGCTGATAAATGTATTAATTGTGGATTATGTAACAAAAACTGTCCACAAAATTTAGATATTCCAAAATTCTTAAAAGAAGTCGATACTGAGGTTAAGAAAGTTGAAAAAGAGATGAAAAGATAGTGAAAAACACTTATAAAATAAGATTAGCGATAGCTTTAATAGTTTTTATTTTTGCAGTTTTTGGAATTTGCGGGGTTTTTTATCCTGTAAAGATTTTTGATTTGCAATTCGCACCACTTTTACAAAGAACAATGATTGATTTTTCAGTAATTGCAGTCGTTTTGTTAAGTGGAATTTTATTATTAACTTTACTTTTTGGTCGGTTTTATTGTTCTTTAATCTGCCCTTATGGAATTTTGCAGGAATTTCTTGCGTTAATTTTTAAAAAGAAAAATAAGACAAGAAAGAATTTATCAATAAAATATTTCATTTCAGCTGTTGTCTTTGGACTTTTAATAGGCTCAAGCGCCATTGCCGTTCGATATTTTGACCCATATACATTGTTTGGTTCAGCTTTTTCATTATCAATTATCGGAATTATCATAACGATTTTGATTTTGACATTGGTGTTTTTTAAAAACAGATATTTTTGTACAAATATTTGTCCTGTCGGAGCGATATTAGGAATTTTATCGAAAATTTCTTTGAATAAAATTTATATTTCAGATATTTGCGTAAGTTGTGGAATGTGCGAAAAAAATTGTCCGTCAGGTTGTATAAATTCTAAAGAAAAAACAGTCGATAATGAAACTTGTGTAAAGTGTTTGAAATGTCTTGAAGTTTGTCCAAAAGGTGGAATAAAATTTGGAATTAAGGAAAAACAAACGGAAAAATTTAACATAAAAAGACGTGAATTTGTCATCGGAGCATCTGCATTGGCTCTTTTTGGAGCAATGGTTAAAACAGGGCTTCTTATAAAAGACAAAGTTGTTCAAAAATTCAAAGATATAATTTTACCGCCAGGGGCAAAAGACCAAGAACGATTGAAAAACACTTGTTATAACTGCAATATGTGTGTTGAAAATTGCCCCAACAAAATTATTGTTAAAGCAAATGATAAATTCCCGACTGTTCACATTGATTATTCAAAAGGCAAAGGATTTTGCGACTCAAATTGTGCAAAATGCGCTCAAGTTTGCCCGACTGGTGCAATCAAACGTTTGACCTTAGAGGAAAAACAAAAAACGAGAATTGCAATGGCAATGATTAAAGAAGATAATTGCAGAAAGTGCGGATTATGCAGTGAAATTTGTCCTTATGGAGCAATTTCAAAAGAACGTGGTAAAATACCTATTATAAACGGCTCAAAATGCGTCGGTTGCGGAAAATGCAAAACAGTTTGTCACTTTAGTTCAATCGAAATATTTGCTGTAAAACAACAAAGTTCAATTTAGCTAAGCGAAAGGAGAAAATAATGTCACTAGGAATACCTGAAATACTACTGATTTTAGTCGTAATCTTATTACTTTTTGGAGGAAAAAGAATCCCTGAAATTGCTCGTGCAGTAGGTCGTGCATCTTATGAATACAAAAAAGCCAAAAACGCCGTTCAAAAAGAAGCAGAAGACTTGAAAAATGCGATAGAAGAAACTCAAGAAAAACCGGAAGAACATCAACCAAAAGACGTTTAAGTATGACAAACAAAGAAAAAAGTGAAAATATAATTTCTCATCTAGAAGCACTTAGAGAAACTCTTTTAAGGTGCTTTACAGCTATCGGAATAATGATTATCCCGATGTTTTTTATTGCACCAAAAATGTTGGATTTGTTTATTAAATTTATTCTAAAAGACAACAATATTGTTCTAAATTATTTCTCACCTACTGAAGTTTTTATGATACAGATAAAAATGGCACTGTTGCTTGATTTAATTGTTTGTTTCCCTTATATTGCAAAACAACTTTGGGGATTTTTAGTGCCTGCACTTTATGCGCATGAGAAAAAATTTATTCGTTCAATTGTGTTGTCATCAAGTTTTTTGTTTATTTTTGGTGCAGCTTTTTGTCTGTTCTTTATTCTGCCTTTGATAATAAAATTCGGAATGAGCTTCGCAACCTCAAATATTCAAGCTGTGTTTGGGATTTCAAATGTAGTTAATTTATCATTATGGTTGATTTTAGCATTCGGTTTGATGTTTCAATTTCCACTTGTTACATATTCGTTAATTAAATCTGATATTATGTCGTATGAAACAGTAAGCGACAAACGTCCTTATGTAGTTGTCGGAATATTGTTACTTGCAGCTGTTTTAACTCCACCTGATATAGTGAGTCAAATTTTATTATTTGTTCCGACATATTTGTTGTTTGAAATCGGATTGTTATTCTCAAAAGGAGCAAAAAATGACTGATAAAAAATATATAGAACTCGATTTTGCAAAACTTGATATCGAAAGACAAAAACGCCGTGGGTGCTCTGAAGCGATTTTTTGCGAATGCAAAACTAATGTGCAGTTGATTAAAATATTTTCTGAGTTTAAAAAACACGGTCAAAATGTCATCGGAACTCGTGCAACAAAAGAACAAGCGAATGCTTTACAAAAAAAGTTTACGGAAATAAATTATAACGAACAAGCTCGAATTGTGACTTTAGTTCAAAAAAAACTTGAAAAAGTAGGAAAAATTGCAATTTGTACAGGTGGAACAGGCGATATTCCTGTTGCAGAAGAAGCAAGTGAGGTTGCAGAATTTTACGGAAGTAATATCGATAAGTATTATGATGTTGGAGTTGCAGGAATTCACAGGCTTTTTGACAAAATTGATGATATAAAAAAAGCTAATGTGATAATTGCAGTTGCAGGAATGGAAGGAGCTCTGGGTGGGATTTTATCAGGGCTTGTTGATGTTCCTGTTATCGCCGTTCCGACATCAGTCGGCTATGGTGCATCATTTAACGGTTTATCTGCACTATTAACTATGCTGAACTCTTGTGCAGAGGGAATGACGGTTGTAAACATTGATAACGGCTTCAACGCAGGTTATAGTGCAAATCAAATCAATAGACTTATTTCGAAAGGAAAAAACTAAATGAACTTATATTTTGAATGCAAATCAGGAATTTCAGGTGACATGTCTGTTGCGGCTCTCTTGGATTTAGGGGCAAGCAAAGAAAAACTAGAAAAAGCACTTGAGTCAATGAAATTGGACAATGAATTTAGTTATGTGATTTCAAAAAAATCTGTTAATGCCATTATGGCGACTGATTTTGACGTAATTTTGCCTGAGCATCATCATGGACATTCGCACGAACATAGAAATCTTGAAGATGTAAATAAAATCATTGATAAAGCTGATATGACTGATTGTGCAAAAACTTTAGCTAAAAGAATTTTTGAAATTGTTGCAGAAGCGGAAGCTAAGGTTCACGGAAAAGAGGTTAAAGACGTACACTTCCACGAAGTTGGTGCGATTGATTCAATTGTTGATATTGTGAGTTTTGCGGTTCTTTATAATGATTTGTCGCCTGAAAAAGTTTATTTTTCAACGCTTTCAGATGGTCAAGGCTTTGTAACTTGTCAACATGGTCAAATTCCAGTGCCGGTTCCTGCTGTGTGTGAGATTTCGGCGAAATATGGATTGCCGTTACAAATCACAGACAATGATGGAGAAATGGTTACACCAACTGGTGCTGCAATTGTTGCATTTTTATATAACGGTGAAAAATTGCCTGAAGAATTTTTAATAGAAAAAGTCGGATATGGTTCAGGCAAAAGACCTTATAAAAACCCGATTTTAAGAGTAATGAGTATAAAATAAAAGGAGATAATTATGCATTTAGGAAACGGAATTATTTGCCCTGTAACAGGGATACCAATGATTGCAGTCGCAATAGGCACTGCATATTACGCTTACAAAAAGGGGAAAGAAAATTTTACAAAAGACAAAATTTTACCAACAGTTGCTTTAACATCACTTGTATTTGCAATGCAAATGATTAATTTCGCAATACCTACAACCGGTTCAAGTGGACATATTGTAGGTGGAATTTTGCTTGCAATTTTATTAGGACAACATGTCGGATTTTTAGCAATGTGTGCAATCTTACTTGTTCAATGTTTATTTTTTTTAGACGGCGAAATTTCCGCATTAGGTTGTAACATCTTTAACATGGGCTTTTTGACTTGTTATGTGGTTTATCCGTTTATTTATAAATCACTGGCTGATAATAAAAAATATTTGCTTGGAGCAATTTTATCGTCTGTCTTGGCTTTGCAATTAGGTTCAATTGCTGTTGTCGTTGAATCAGCTCTTTCTGGTTCAATAACGTCTAACATCACAATGTTTGCTAGTTTAATGCAAAGTATTCACTTGCCGATTGGAATTGTTGAAGGAGTTGTAACTGCAGGAATTATTGCAATTGTGAATAAAACTGAATTGTCAAAAGTTTTTTCATATTCAATTTGTGGCGTTTCAATTGTACTTGCAGGTTTGATTTCGCAATTCGCTTCATCAAAACCTGATGGGTTGGAATGGTCATTACTTAATATGTCAAATTCATTTGTTGCCCAAACTCAAGGTGATATTTATGCATTATCACAATTAATTCAAACTAAGACTGCGATTTTGGCTTCAATGCCTTCAACTTTTGCAAATTTATCAGGTCTTTTGCTTGTTGCAGTTATATCATTTGTGATGTTTAACGGATTAGTTAATAAAAAAATTGAGGTTTATGAAAAATAAATTTAAACAACTGCAAAAATATATCAAAACACTTGATA
>CAZTVM010000063.1:0-11916 GCA_964617065.1 uncultured Muribaculaceae bacterium | reverse complement strand
CTGCGATTATGGAAATTGAAAAACTCGATTTAGAAACGAAAGTTATTGCTCTTACAGGGTATGACGACCCTGATTTAATTTTCAGAGCCATAAAAATAGGCGCAAAGGGATATATATTAAAGACTATGGCATCAGCACAACTTATTTATGCAATCGAAGAAGTCGCAGGAGGCAAAATATATTTGCCGACAGCTTTGTCGTCTCGCTTCTTTGATTACTTCCAAAAATCATTCAAGGAAGAAAATTCAATCGTCACGGATGACGATAATTTATTAGCGTATCTCACAGGCAGAGAAGAAGAAGTTTTAGATTTATTAACTCAAGGTATTACCTACAAGGGTGTTGCCGAAAAGTTGTTTATAAGTGAAACTACTGTGAAAACTCATGTAAATAACATCTTTCAAAAATTGCAAGTAAACGACCGTACTCAAGCTGTTTTATACGCACTGAACAACGGTTTTTTAAGTAAACGTAAAATGAAAATTTCTATATAATTCGATTGTAGAATGGGGTATAATGCCAAAGAATAGTTTTAAATCTAATAATAAGACTAACTTCTTACGGGAAGCTTTGCTACAGGAAAATGCAATAAAATGCAGTAAATCAACGATTGAAATGCTGTTTCGTTCGTTGATTGAGCCGATGGTGAATTGCAAAGACAAATCGTTAATTCTCGTTCGTTTAATTGACACTGCTAAATTTGAAAATATTTTAAAACGAATTAATTTTGTAAATCCTAACATCTTTTCAATGTCAAAAAATTTAGATTTTTTGAAAAATGTTGAAGAAAATAACTCGTTAGGCTCTACTGAATTTTTATCCATATTCACACCTAGATATTCGGCTATACTTATTTGGGATTATTCACTCTCCGATGAGTTAGACTACGAAGACAACACCTCTAGTGTTTATTTAATGCTCAACTCCAGAAAAGCTTATGAAATAACAAAATCAATAGCAGACATCTCAAGTTTTGAATTAGCAGAGTTATTACAAGAGTTTTCTCCTGAACGTCGTGCAAATGAAACAATGAACGAAGCTATTGAAAATATTGCAACCTATTTGAATTCATCAATACAAGAATTTGAATTGATTCAAGCAGAAAAAAATACAGCTGTTTCTGAAATAGATTTGTACTCGCAATACGAAACTACATATAATAAAATTTCTCCTGTAAGTCACGAAATAAGAAACAATCTTTCTGTAATTGATTTGTATTCCAAAATTTTAGAAAAAAAATTAGAAATGCTGAAATGTAACGATGAAGAAATATTGAGTGCATGTAAAAATGCCGTTGCTTCAATAAATAAGGCTTTGTTCTCAGCAGCCTTTATGCTCAACTCATTGAAAAATTCAGAAATTCATTTTTCAGAAAATGATTTGAATAATATAATTTTGAATGTTATTCAGCTTGCAACACCTAGATTGGTCAATGAGAATGTTGAATTAATTTATGAGGAACAGCAAAATATTTTTATTAAAGCTGATGAAATCAAATTTCAAAACGTACTATTGAATTTGATTTACAATGCAATTGACGCAATTAACGAAAGCGGTCGCATAGAAATAAAAATCAATCGCTCAGAGGATTACGCCATTATCAATATAAAAGATAATGGAATAGGTATTTGTCAAAGCGTAAAAGACAATTTATTCGCTCAAGGACAAACAACAAAAAAGAATGGTCTCGGGCTCGGGTTAAGTATTTGTAAGTCTAATTTACGAGAACAAAACGGCGATATAAGACTTGTTGATACAAATGAAAATGGTACGGAATTTGAAATAAAAATTCCGCTTTCAGTGAGGTAGGAAGGTTGCTATGGATATTATTTCAAGCAGAGCTATAAATATTACAGAGCTGGCACTAAACGGATTAATGGAACGCCAAAAAGCTATTTCATCAAATACTGCTAATGTCATGACCCCTAATTATCAAAGAAAAGAAGTCTCTTTTGAAAATCAATTAGCAGAAATTATTTCAAAAGATGAGATAAGAAAAGACCTTCGTGCATATAATGGCATGCTACAGCCAAACAATGCTTATAATCAAACTATACCCAACGAAGGCTTTATTCCATCTCAAGCACAGCAAAAAGGCTTGCCTGCAGAGCAATTAAAATTTTTATCACAAAAAGATTACAATACATTTAATCCTGAAATAATCCGTGATACAAGTGAATTTGACCCTGCTTCCGGTAATAATGTGGATATGGAAAAAGAAATGATGGACATGGCAAAAAACGGTATGAAATACAGTGTTTTAGCTAATTTAGAAGGCAAAATGTTCTCGGGATTGGACGAAATAATAAAAAGCGGAAATGGAGTTAATTGATGAGTTTTGATGTATTTGATGTCGCAGCTTCGGGCATGCACGCACAAAGACTAAAAATGGACGTTATATCCAGTAATATTGCAAATATGAACACAACGAGAAATCCTGACGGTTCTCAGGGCGTTTACAAAAAAAAGGAAGTTAGTTTCGAAGCGATTTATAACGATAAGCTTAACGGAGCAAATGTCCCAACGCCTTTCGGCGAAAATCAAGTCATGTACAGTCGTAACAAAAATGAAATGGTACTGAGCGGAGGTGTTTTTTACGATGAAAAAGAATTATCACAAGGCGTTCAGGTAGCAAGTATCGAAGAAAGCCAAAACCCATACAAGGTAGTCTATGACCCTTCTCATCCCGATGCAGATGAAGAAGGTTATGTGACACTGCCAAATGTTAATGTCGTCGAAGAAATGGTAGATATGGTTTCTGCCTCAAAAGCTTATGAAGCCAACGCTACAGTAGCTGAAACAGTAAAAACAATGATGCAAAGTGCATTGAGAATATAGTAAGAAGGTAATTTATGTCTGAAAATTTTATCCAATTTCATAATGACTTCAATTCAAATATAGTCAACGATTATAACAAATTTTTATCGGATAATTTAAACAATGCAAATCAAAATATAAACACGAATTCGTTTGATGATTTCGATGAAGTGCTAAATAAACAATTAAAAAATTTTGAAGTACCTAAACTCGACGCAACTGTCGCTTACGATGAAAATTCGATTAATATCAAAGAAGCGAGTACACAAAACTCTACTTCAAATGATTTTATGAATAATTTCGGAAAAACTTTTGGAAATTCTCTAAATACACTAAACGAAACCCAACTCGTTTCTCAAAGAGCAATAGAAAAATTTGCAACAGGCGGTGATATCGATGTGCATGAGGTCATGATTGCGTCTGAAAAAGCTAGTGTGAGTATGAATTTAGCTTTGCAAATGCGGAATAAAATGCTTTCGTTTTACAATGAAATAAAAAATATTAATGTTTAAAAATTAATAGTGTAAACAATTATTAAATTAAAAATGATTTTGCTCGAAAAAGGCAATTTTTTTTTAAATATTTTTTTATTAAAAGAAGGAAGATATTAAAAAATAAATTGTCGGAGGAAATAGGAATGGGTGGCTTACCTATAAGAGTCAGTTACGCCCCAGTAGTTGGATTTAGAAACAGTGATGCGAAAGCGAATAGTGCTCCCTCATCACAAAGATACTACTCATCAGGTGAACAATATTATCGTTATAGCTATGAAGCTGACGGTAATTATGCAAAAAGACTGAGAGAAAAAAATCCTAATGAATACGCAAAATATGATAGTGCAGAATTTGTAAGTAAATTAGAAAATTCAAATTTCTTTAAAGTTAGTTCTCAGTATTTTAAATCGGATAACGATAAAGAAAAATTAATCGAACAAATGAAGGGATTAGCCATGCGGAATGAAAAAGCACTTGATTTAGTGCTTAAATTACCTGAAAGCGTATGGAAAGTCATTTTTGGAAATACCATTTCAATGCAACCTGCAAGATATTTACGTTACGCTGATGCAGATTCTCTCGATAATCCCACTGCTCAAACAGTTTTCCCTAACCAGTGTAATTTGAATGAAAATAATTTAAGAACATTAATCCGTATGCATGAAGAAAATCCTCAAGGTTTCGACACATGGGTGGCTTCATTAGGAGTTTCCGGTTTAGATGCGATTTATCTTGGCAGCGAAAATATAGATGATTATGTTCCAAACAATTCAAGCGTTGGTTTAGACTTAAGTAATCCCCTTGCGGCTGAAAAATTATGTAGAGTTGACGGCGAAGAAGTAGACACGCAAAAAGCAGACCTAAACGCAGATGGCTATTTAACAGAAAATGAATTATACGAGTCCGGTTTGTTTTTAACTTGTACAAGCACAGACAGTGGAAAACCTATTGACTTGGTTGTTCAAGACATAGATTACTTGTTATCTCCGAATGGAAGAAATGAAAATCCTGAATATCTGTTAGATGATATTTTAGGAGGGGTAACAGAATTAGACAAATTTGTATTCGAACGTGATAAAGAATTGCAAATTGGATATAAAACAAGAAAAGATATTACAAAATCAATAAACACATTAGCACAAAGCAAAACACCTGAAGCCCAAGAGCAATATCGACTGCTCACAAGTATTTCTAGCTGTCCGACGATGAATAATCAACTGTTGGTAACACTTGTTCAAAAAGCTTGCACACTCAACAGCGAAGGCAAACCTTTATACGCCCTTTCAGCGGAAAAAATCCAAATGCTTCTCGCAAATAATGAGCGACTAGGAAATAGCAATTTTGATATTTCAGAATTTTTTGTATAAATAATTATTGTTTGCCGCAACATTTTTTGAATTTTTTGCCGCTTCCACAAGGACAAGGGTCGTTGCGACCAACATTGTTGTAGTCAATTGGAGTAATTTCATCAATTCCATCTCCCTCATCTAAAGGTAACATTTCCAAAGTCTCTGAAAAAACCTTTGATTCGTTTAAAATTGACATTGATGAAAATATTTTCGTTTCCAAATGGCGGTATTTGTAAATTTGCAACATCTCATCAAGCGTATAATTTGTTTCTAAAATTTCATTCACTCTTTTCATAAAATTAGGGTACAAATGTAAAATTCGATTTATTATAATGGGAGGGATACTGTTATTATTTAAAAAATTCAGCAAACATTCTTTTTGTCCTGCGATTAGGTCAGTAGTTCCAGAGGCAAATATTTTCAATAGAGTTGCGTAAAACGGTATAATATACAAGCCGAATTCTTTGTCGAAAATTACAGCTACGTCATAATTTTCATTGTGTGACGCAAAACCGCTCAAAGATTTTTCCAAAAAATCATCATATACCGTGTTGAGATCTTCTATTTCTTTGTATCCAAATTCTGTTGGTTTTTCGATTTTTGCAATAGTTTCAGCTATTTCTTTTTCTGAAACTTTGTCTTCACAGTACTTTTCAAATAATAAAATTAAGTCATCAACACAGGTATTCATCGTAATTATTTCATCAGAACCGAAACAATTTACGAATTTATTGTACAAATCGCTTATACTTTTTTCAATTTTTTTAATTCGTTTTTTGTCGTTTTCATAATAAAGTTCCGGATAGTCGACAAGCATTGCCGTTGCGAGTTTGTATACATCACGCTTGGACTGTGGCGAATACACATCGCTGATTTCTATTAAATAATATTCATTTTCGTAAGAAAAAATGTTCGCAGTAATATAATTGCCTACGTACAAACCTCGTAAATGGGACATTTTTACGAGTGGCATAACAGTATATTCACGCTCATCAGTAAGACAGTATAAATTAAATCCTGTTTTCAATATTTTCTTTATCTCGAAAACCGTATTCATGCTGGTTTTAAGTGCGACAAGAATTTCTTTTTCTTCAGTTGTAAATCCGTTTTTTTGTATCAGAAAAAAATCAATAATACTTATTTTTTGCGGAGAAACACGACCATTGAACACAAAATTAAAAATTATGTCTTCATTAATAATATCGCCTTCTTTAAAATCAGGTAAGCCATTAGCAAACTCTTTAAGTGCTTCAATTAATTCTTGATTATCGCCAATTGCGTTCATCAATTTTGTTAAAACTTGACTTATCGTTGCAAATTTTTCAATTACAGACATCTTTTTTACCTCTTTTTTTACAATTTCAAAATGGCGCTGTGCCTTGCAGTTTTCCCATTTTCTTTTCGATATGAAAAGAATAAGTCATTTGAACAAGAAGTGCAATAGTCCGTAGTGTCTATATTTTTTACTCCACATTCTTCCAATTGAATTGCGTTGATTTTTTTCAGGTCTACATTATATTTTTCTGATGTTGACTCAATAACTCTTTGAGAAATACATTTAGTATCTACTTTTACAGTGGCTGACAATTTATTACAAACATCAGAGTCAACACAATAGCAACATGCGCCAATAGCAGGTCCAATGGCTGCTGTGATATCTTTTGGTTCACTTTTAAATTTTTTTTGCATTATATCAACTGCATTTTGCACAATCTTCTTTGCTGTTCCTCTCCAGCCGGCATGTACAACACTACCTACATTATTTTTCTCGTCGTACAAAATAATCGGTGTACAATCAGCGAAATTTAATAACATAACAGAATTTTTTTTATTCGAAATTAGCCCATCTGTTTCTGCGTACTCATTGTCATATTCATTGACAATTTGTATATTATCAGAATGAGTTTGTTTAGGAATATGCAAATTCTCTTTTGTAATATTCAAATATTCGCAAAGTAAATTCAAATTAGCATTTGCCTCGTCGTTCAATTCAACTAAATCAGCGGCTTTTAAAAGAAAATCTCTGGTTGTAAAAAAATGGGTTGCTTTTATTATATCTGATTTTAAAACATTTGTATTTTTGCCGTTTGGCAATTTAATTTCTTCAAAATAAAACATTATTTTTTGTTTTCTTTTCTTTTTTTTCTGAAGCTATGGTCATCAAACGCTTTTAAATTTTTGTCCTGCACCTTGAGTATATTATTGAGAGCTTCATTATAGTTCGCAAATACTTCTTTTGTGTCCAAAATTTTCTGGATTTGTTTAATTTTATCTTTCGTGACGAGTGTTTTGACCTGATTTCCAATATCAACGATATTTGCAGCGATACTATTTTGTCGTTCGAACACATTTTGTATTCTTATTGGCTCGATTACCACCATTGTATCGCCTTTTTTAGCCGTGATTTCAGTCGGTGGATATATTTCGAGAGACTTACCACATGCCAATCCTGCAAACTCAATTGAAACTATTGAGCCTCTCGGAATTTTTACTTTTTTATTAGTTATGACAAAATTTATATAAGCTTCACCATTCATTATTTTTATATTTGAAACATAGCCAACTTGAACACCTGCAAATTTAACAGGAGAACCGACAACTAAACCGTCAGCGTCTTGAAAAAAAACGTAACCGGTAAATTCATTTTTTATTTTTATAGAATGTTCATACTGCACGAATATAGCAATAGTTGCAATTATTAACGCCCATAATAAAAATTCTAATATCCAAATTAAATGTCGTTTCATTTGTCCATTATAATATGGAATTTCGAAAAGGTAAAAAAAATATGTAAAATTTTCTTAATAAAGCGAACAAAATATTAAAGTAATTAAAGACTATGACCGATAAACAAATCATCAATGAAGGAGTATTCTATGCAGTTTGGCATCACTTTAAACAATAATCCTTATAGTTACGAACAAAAACTGGCATCAATTGATAAAACATCAATCAAAGAGGTGGCACAGGAAATTTTCACACGTGCAGAGAACAAGCCCTCAACACAAAACAATATTGATTTCAGTAAATTCAACAGAACAGACATAGGATTAAATTTATACAACGGAAGTGTATCACCAGACGTATCGAAAGCCGTCAGTTTGCAAAATTCAGGTCAGGGGCTGAACTTAAATCAAGAAACTATAGCAAATATACAGTACTTGAACACGCAAGCTGCGAAAGCTGTTTCAGAAACACCAGCAAAAAATATGGACGGAAAAATTCATGTCCAAAACGAAAGCTCAATTGACAATTCAGAGCGTGCAAATGCCCCGTTGCCGGATAGTACAACTTTTTTTAATACTTCAAATCTAGGTAAAGACAAGGAAGGCGGCGGCAATCCATTCTTTGCATTCACTAATAATGACAACAATGGTGGAAATACAACTTCTGAAACTACTTCTTCATTTTAATAAGAAATTAGCTAAAAATACTATATTTAGTGGATATCCGATTAATTAAAATGTAGGATTATTGAATAGTGGGGAAACTACGAGGTTTTTTGTTGAACATTTCTTCAATATTTGCAATAATCACTGCAATAATTATACTTTTATTAATACAAACAATTGAGGGCAGTCCTATAGGTCTTCTCGTTCAACCGGTGCCTATGTTGATTGTTTTTGGCGGAACTTTTTGTGCTGCATTCATAAATTTTCCTGCGCAAACGGTTGTCAATGCGCTAAAAGCTGCGGTTTCTGTATTTAAAAACGAAACAGACAATACGAGTAGTGTTGTCGAAGAAATCTTACAGTTAGCACATTTTACCCGCAGACAGGGCATTTTCGCTATAAATGAACATATTGATGAAATTCAAGATAATTTTTTGCGTCGTGGAATGAGTTTGCTAATAGACATAAATAACACCCAGCTGTTATATGATATACTCAGTGCTGAGATTTCATACGAAGAAGAACAGGAATTAATAAATTCAAGAGTTTTTGAGGCACTCGGAGGTTATGCGCCGACATTTGGCATAGTTGGGGCTGTTTTAGGATTAATTCAAGTTATGCAAAATTTGACTGATACTACACGATTAGGTGCAGGCATCGCAATCGCATTTGTAGCCACATTGTATGGTGTAGGAGCAGCTAATATAATATTTTTACCTATAGCTGGACATTTAAAGCTAAAATTACGTGAAAAAATAATGTTAAAAGAAATTATTTTGCAAGGCATTCTTTCTATACACATGTCGGAGCACCCTGCTATCATTGAAGAAAAAATTGTTGCATATTTAAAATTCCATAACAAAAATTGTAAATTTTTGAACAAAAACGGAGTAAACGCATGAGAAACGATTATTACTCAAATTCAAAGGACTACATAAATCGTTGGGTCATATCGTACTCAGACTTCGTTACAATGCTTTTAGCACTTTTTATGGTTTTATATGCTGTATCCTCTATGGACAAAATCCATGTATCAGACGTTAAAATGCAAATAGAACAAGCTTTTCAGGAAAAAGAATACAAAATCAAAAGCGAAAACCAAGAAATTATTAACGAACTTAACAAAATTGTAAATAAATCAGAAACTACAAAAAACTCCGAATTTATAAGCACAGAGCGAGGTGTGGTAATTCGCATAAATAACAATACCCTCTTTGACGAAGGTTCTGCTATAATTAAAAGTGGATCCGTGCAAACTTTGGACAAAATCGCAATGTATCTATCACATATTGACAATAAAATAATTATAGAAGGTCATACAGATTCTACACCGATAAAAAACAGTAAATACCAATCAAACTGGGAACTTTCTACAATTAGAGCTACTAATATAATAGAATATTTAATAAGCAAATACGCTATTGACCCAAAGAGATTTTCAGCGCTGGGTTACGGAGAATTCAGCCCATTAGACACAAATAAAACAGACTCAGGCAGAAAACAGAATAGACGAGTAAATATTTTAATTTTAAATTCTAATAATTAAAAAATGGAGAAAGATATGTCAAAACCTAATTCACCTAAAGAAACACCACCACCAAAAGAAGAAAAAGAAAAAAAGCCACTTAACATAGGTGGTTTGCTTGCAAATATAGTTACAACCGTAATAATTTGTGCTATTTTTGTGGGGATAAATTTTAAAATGATGAATGATACAGTCGGAACTTTAAAAACATCGCTCGCAGATGTGTCAGGTGCAGTCGAAGAAACTGAAGAAGACGGAGAGACTATTTTTAGAGGTATAATTATTGATTTAGGCGAATTTACGATGAATTTAGCCGATGTAGCGCCCAGAGCTTATTTAAAGGCAGAAGTAGCAATTGAAGTTTCAATGCTGGAAACTGACCCTCAAGCGCAAACTCAAACTGAAAAACCTTCAGGCGGACATGGACACGGCGGTGGAGATGCACAACCTACAGGCAAAGAAGCCTTCGAACAAGAAATGTTACAATTTAAGCCAGCTATACGTGACGCTATTATAACAGTGCTTTCTGGTAAAACTTCCGACGAATTAGCAACCACAACAGGAAAAGAACTGGCGAAAGAGGAAATCTCTGAACAAGTTAACGCCATTTTCGGTGGAGAACGTGAAGTTTTACGTGTGAGTTTTGGTCAATTCATAATGCAACAAGGAAGATAGTTTATGACGTCTTTTGACACAAAAAATTCTAATAGTGATAGTTTCAATTTTGATCTTGAGTCTGAGAGTCAAAGTTATTTTGATGATACAAATGACGAGTACAAAAAAGGATTTAAACTATATAATTTTAGACGTCCTGACAAATTTTCAAAAGACCATTTAAAAGGATTGCAAGACATACATAGAGAGTTTTCTCGTCAGCTTTCTTTAACGCTGACTGCATACTTGCGCATGCACCTAGAAGTCGACGTCGTATCTGTTGACCAACTTACTTATGACGAATTTGTACGTTCAATGCCAACACCTGTTACAATTGGTATATTTGAACTTGCACCGCTGCCGGGACAAGTACTTCTCGGTATAGGATTTGAAGTTTTATCCGCAATAGTTGACAGAATGCTTGGCGGCACAGGCATTTGCGAAAATACAACTCGTGAGCTTACTGATATTGAAGAATCTTTAGCTAAAAAGCTTATTGAAAGAACAATAAAAACGCTCGAGCTGTCATGGGAACATATTATTCCGGTCAAAGGAAATATTGTCAGACTTGAAAAGGACTATAATACTGTTCAAATAGCTTCTCCGAGCGAAATTGTTGCTCTTATTACGTTTGAAATACAGGTCGGTGGAAAATATTTTGGTTTGATGAGTTTTTGTTTTACTTATCCTTTTTTAGAAAATATTTTAACACAGTTAACTACACAGCATATTTATCAAGCTCAAGGTATTATTGCTAATACTGATGAACAAAAAAACATGATAGAAAAACTTAATACCACAAATGCCGATATAAACGTCATTTTAGGCAATAGTGAAATCACAATGGCGGATTTTTTATCATTAAAAATAGGCGATGTAATAAAACTGAAAGAAAAAATAAATGACGATTTAGTCGTTAAAATTAACAATCAAAAGAAATTTTTTGCTCGAGCAGGAAAAGTTAAAAACAAAATAAGCGTCAAAATTACTAATGTATATGATGAAGCTACAGAAATTTTGAAAAGTTACTCATAGAAAGGACATTAAATGTTGAACGAGAATGATAAAGACAATTTAGAAAATGCAGGTACTGATGAAACAAATGTTTCTGAGGATAGTGCTGCTATCGACTCAAAAAAAACTAAAACAAAAAAAAATGAAGCAATAAATGATAATGATACTGTAGATATAAATGAGTCCGTTACCATACAGCCGGTTGAATTTATGTCTTTCGATAATGACGAAAAAATTGTCGGTGAAGAAAATAAAAATTTAGAAATGCTCTTAGACGTAAAGCTTGAATTGACAGTTGAACTCGGACGTTGTGAATTGCCAATAAAAAAAATACTTGAACTTACTCGTGGGTCAATAATTGAATTAGACAAAATTGCTGACGAACCTGTTTCGCTTTATGCCAACGGTAAACATATTGCCAACGGTGAAGTCGTCGTTATTGAAGACAATTTCGGCTTACGTATTACAAATATTATCGACCCTGAAAATAGGTTAAAAAGTTTTTAGTCACCAATTTAAAATAGTTCAAAAAAACTCGCTAATTCAAGCGAGTTTTTTTAATTATCTACTTTAATTATTTTACTATTAAAAATGACTTCAAACGTCTTGCTGAGTTATTTTTTTCAGATATTATTTCGAAATTTTTATAGTTCAAAGAGGTCGAACCACCT
>CAZTVM010000062.1:0-12025 GCA_964617065.1 uncultured Muribaculaceae bacterium | reverse complement strand
AAAAGCCGAAAGTATCGTTTTAAACACAATTCCGACCTAGGGGGAAATATTGCTTCGATTACATAAAATGTAATTGAAAATTTACCAAAAATTCCTACGCCGATGAAGTAAACAAGTTGCCTAAAGACGGCTTTTGATAATGTTTTCAAAGGAAAAAGCGTTAAAAATAATGGTAAAAAATCGTTAATTCTGTTAATTTCGATTCCACATTTATGGTCAAGGCGGAACTGCCTCAATATCAAGACACAGCCTAAACTTCAGCGTTTTACTTTCAATTACATAGCAATGTTTTTATCCGTCTGGTCATATCTGTCCAAATCGATTTTTTGGTCATTTTTAAATGCTTTTTTATCTAAGTTTAGAAATTCTTCAAATATAGGATGAAGTTTAACGTTTAAGTTTTTACCATCAAAGCCAATATATTCTGTAATTGTTTCTATAATTTGTTTCTTTATTTCAGGTTTTGCTAATGTAAAATATTTTGGTAAGTTACTACACCAATTCAATAAATAATCTACTTTGCCATACACTATTTTTGTATTGAAATTGATTTCTTGCAGTCTTAAGTTGTATTTGTCAATTTCCTCATACCAAGATTTATTCATTTTTTGCCAGTCTTCTTCGGTCATTCCAACAGGTAAATTATTGTCAAGTTTATCAATATAGCTTTGTTGTATTCTTTTCTTTAATTTTATAATCTTGTTATTTATATTTGAAGAACTTTCAAATTCAAATTCTTCAATATCCTTTAGCATTCTAAAAACGGTATCTTTAATACCAACTATAACCTCTGCTGGTATAGATATATCTTCAATTATTTTGGTTAAATATTTTTCAATAATCTCATTTTTTAAAGTTAATTTTTTACAATCGCCACCTTTTTTGCCGGTACAATTATAATAAATATATTCTCCACTGTTATGAGCACCTTTTTTTAATTGTGCGGATAAATAACAACCACATTGTTCACATTTTATGAGGTTGTTGTATGCAAAGTATACATTATGAGTACGTTTTCTTGTATTTTTAGGGTTATTTAATTTGTTTTGAACTGCATAAAAAACATCTTTGGAAACGATTGGCTCATGTTTTCCTTCATAAATAACCTTGTTCCATTGAAATTTGCCAATATAAAATATATTTTTAAGCATCCACTCAAATTTTCTTGGTGGATACTTTTTTCCGTTTTTATCTACAAAACCGTCTTTTGCCAGTTCCTCTCCAAGTTTTTTATATGAAAAGTTTTCATAAGCGTATAATTCAAAAGCTCTTTTTATGTAAATAGCCTTTTCTTTATCTATAACAATTTTCTTACTGCCATCAGGATTTGTATAATTGATATACCCAATAGGAGCTTTAGCAGGAAATTCTCCGTTTTCAGCTTTTTCTCTCATTCCTAGTTTAGTTCTGTCTGTAATTTTTCTTAATTCATATCTACTTGTACCTTTGGTAATCCAACGTATTAGCTCTCCTTCCGCAGAGTCTTCATTGCATTCAGTTGCTGATAATGGATATACATTGCAATCTGCAAAAAAGTCTTCTAAATCTGCGTAATCTTTAAGTTCGCCTCTTGATAATCTATCCCATTTCCAAAAAATAATGTGATTGATTTTGTCTTTATTTTTTTTACAGTATTTAATAAGAGCATTTAGCTGAGGACGTTCCAAAGTTTTTGCACTTATGCCCTCTTCTTTAAAAATATTAACTATTTCACACTTATTTTCATTTGCATAAGCTTCACATGCTTTTATCTGGGCATTAATACTATAACCACGCTTTGCTTGTTCTTCCGTTGAAACTCTTACATATATAACAGCTTTTTTCATATTTATATTTTAATACAAACATATTAGGCTTCACATCCACTCATTTTATCTTCAATTAATCCGATTTGAGCAAATAAGTATATAAATCTTGCAAGTTTACTCTTTTTTTCTTCTTCACTTGCAACTCTCTCATTTTTGATATATATAATTTCTAATTCATTAATCTGCATTTATAACTCTAATTTTTATGAGAATTTACAATAATAAATCTTAAGTGTATACTTCTCATGATTTCATAATCTTTATTTATAAGGTAAATTTTTCTTGATATTATTGCGTTTTGGCTAATGTAATATTTTATGTTCATAATCAATTTAAAATAACTTATAAACCCAATATCTATAAATGTTATAGACATTCAAACTCTATTATTCTTTCCCATCTTTTTCTAAATTTTTCGTCTAACTCTTGAATGGGTTTATTCATATCACTTTCAAGCCATTTTAAAAACTCTTTTGAGTAGAAAAAAGTTTTTGAAATTTTATATACTGATGTTTGTTTAATTTTTGATTTTAAACATTTTACAATTTTTTTAGTTTTTAGACCTTTTTCTTTTAGGCCTAAGACTTTAAGTATGATACTATCATTTTGTGCCAATGTTTGTTTTGGTGCTTTTATGACACTACTTTTATATTCTTTCTGTAAGAATTTTACCAATGTTTCATCATCACTATGGTCTAATTTTTCATTAAGAGCTTTCGTTACAGGCAGTAGATTTACGATATTATTAATGTTTGGAATTTTGTTTATATGATGAATTTCCATATGCTCAATATTAGAAAATAGTGAGCATACTAACCGATGCAACCCAAAACGGCTGTTGATTTTATCAAAGCCTTTTGTTGCAAGTTTATACAAACCATTTTTAGCAATTTTTTTATACAAATTCAATGGAATAAAATTTTTTAAATTAAACTTTTCAAAAGTTACATAATTTTCCCTATGTGCTAATTCTTTAAGTTCGACCAATATGGGCTTTTCTATATTTTCAACTAGCATAAATCTTCTTTTTTCTACCATTTCAATTCTTCAAATATTTTTGTAAAATCTTCTTGTACTTCAAAAATAACTATGTAATAACCGTTTAATATCTTATCTCCAAGAACGGTTACAATTTCGTATTTTTGTAGATATTTTTTGTCTACAAATTGTCGCAAAAAGTTTTGATATTTTTCTCTAATCATAATTTACCTTTCCTATTTTTAGTATTACAAATAGACCTACCTAAGGTTACTTGTAAGCTAGTGTGTAAAAAAGTACGCAAAAATCTATGCTAAAGAATTAATAAATTATTAGTGCTTTTACTATTTTCGATTTGCATCCATAAAGAAAATATGCTAACATTGTTTTGTGAAAATTTAGGTAAATATATTCTTTATAGTTTATATTCACTTTTTTATTTAAACTTATATCTTATTTATTCCTTCTTTATTTAATTCCTTTTTTATTATAAAGCTTGTAAATTTATACGTCAATAGAAAACGCTTTTGTATCAAGCATCTTGGCTATTTTATACAAAAAGATGTTTTTGCAATTTGAAACCCTTCAAAATATCAATCAAAAAATTAAAGCAAATTTTAACCCAGTAATAGCAAGGGCTTCAGAAGTAAAATTTAATAGTTAAAGAAATAAAGCCGTGTTAAGAAGAAAAAATATATCTGATATAATTCTGGAATTTTAAGTAGGCTTAAATTTGACGACAGTGTCCTTAGATCCACCTTTACAAAACTTAAAATATTAGAAAACAATATAATCCTTGAATATAAGGAAATAAATGAATTATTAATAAAATTTACTGATTTAACAATTTTTGATTGGCAAGAAGCTTTTAATTCAGATTGTAAAAACATTTCAATAAATGAAATTAAAAATAAAGTATCTCAAATGTATTTAGACATTGAAAATTTAGTCGTTTGGTCACAATATTTAAACGCTTTAGAGCAAATACAAAAAGAAAATTTAGATATTTTTTACAATAAGTTTTTGGAGAAAAACATCGATTTTAATCTTATTGATGCTGCTTTTGAAATTCAATTTTTAAGAGTGTGGTTAAATGACTATGTATATCAAAAAAGTAATATCCTTAGAGAATTTAATTCTGGTCAACATTCTGAATTAATCTCTCAATTTAGAAATTTAGATAAAACATTAATAAATACCGCAAAATTAAGATTAATTGAAAAATTAAAAACAAATATGATAAATGGTCTTAATCAATTTGAAAAAGAAAAAGTAGCCCTTGAACGAGAGGGAAAAATGCAAAGACTTCGAAAATCATTACGACAAATTATTAAAATGATGCCAAATTTGTTATTATCAATAAAACCTTGTTTGATGATGAGTCCTTTGACCGTTGCTCAATTATTAGAGCCTGAATTATTTGAATTTGATTATATTATTTTTGATGAAGCATCACAGCTTACAACTGAAGATTGTATTGGGTCAATGATAAGAGGAAAAAGGCTTATTGTAGCAGGAGACTCAATGCAAATGCCTCCAACATCATTTTTCAAGACTGTAACAGAACCGACCGAAGACTTATTTGAAGATGACGATGACAATGAAGATTTAGACAGTATTTTAAATGAATGTTCTACATCAGGATTTCCAAAATGTATGTTAAAATGGCATTATCGTAGTAGAGATGAACATTTAATTGCTTTTTCTAATAAACACCTATATAAAGAGCTCTATACTTTTCCTAGTGCCGTTGAGACTTCTGAAACAATGGGTATTAAGTGGAACTTTCATGAAACTTCTGCCAAAACGGATGCTAATGCAAGACTAGAAGAAGCAAAGATTGTTGCAAATGCAGTTTTAGAACATGCCAAAAGATTCCCAAATCGTACGTTAGGAGTTGCTACATTTAACATAAAACAAAAAGATTTAATTGAATCTGAAATTAATTCATTATTAAATGCTGACCGAAGTTGTGCAGATTTTTTTAGTGAAACAAAAAAAGAACCATTTTTTGTAAAAAATCTCGAATCAATACAAGGCGATGAGAGAGACGTTATTATCATTAGTATTGGGTATTTTAAAAATCAAAATGGTGTTTTATCAATGTTTTTTGGGCCTCTTAATTCAGATGGAGGGGAAAGAAGATTAAATGTTCTAATAACAAGAGCAAGATATAAAATAGAATTATTCAGTGCAATTAGATATGTCGATTTCAATCTTGATAAAACAGACTCAAGAGGCGTTGAACTATTAAAACAGTACTTAGAATATGCAGAACGTGGGGAAGTTGCACTAATATCAAATACTCAAACTGAAATTGATGACCATTTTGATTCACCTTTTGAGGAAGCCGTATGTCAAGGTTTAAGAGATGCTGGACTTTCTGTAAAAACACAAGTTGGATGCTCCGGTTATAAAATTGATATGGCCATAAGAGATTTTAAAAATCCAGGTAAATTTATCCTTGGTATAGAATGTGATGGTGCTAGTTATCATTCAAGTGCCACGGCAAGGGATAGAGACAGATTAAGACAAGAAGTGTTAGAAAAGTTAGATTGGAAAATTTATCGTATATGGTCAACAGATTGGTTTAAAAATCAACAAAGAGAACTTGATAAATTATTAAAATACATAGATGACCTTAAGATAAAAAATGAACTAATGGCGGAATCGAGCACCAAACAAGAAGGGTAAATCATGAAAAAACTTTTATTATTAACATTAATCTCTACAATGCTTACAAGTACTGCTTTTGCAAGTACAACTACTAAAAAATATATCAAAAACAGCGAGGGTGCTACCACAGGCTACACCAAAAGCTATTCCAACGGAACAACTAAGCAATACAACAAAAAAGGTGGGCTTGAATACACGTACAAAAAAGACTCCTCAGGCAAAGTTACAAAATATTCAAAAACAGGTAAAAAACTAGAAACTTATAAATAAAAATCTGACATCATATCTTTATTAATTTTCATGCCTGTAAACGCAAAAACTTTTGTCATGAAGCCTTGTTAAGATTTCGATAGGTATAAATACATCCCCCAAGCTATAAACTCTCGTTTAAATTTAAAACTTCAAAAATGACTCTTGAAACCCACACCCAGCAAGGCACGGTTAAGGGTTTATTTTTAATGATTGATTTTTTGGTGACATAAGGCACCTAGCAAAATACTTAATATTTCAAATAAAACAAGATGGGGGCGGGTTTAGTTTTTATTTTGTATAATTTTTTGCTAACTTGTAAAAAGATGTAGGTTTTAAATTCATTCTTTTCATAGCTTCTCGTGCCGTAATCTCTTTATTTTGCCAAATTGTATAAACTTCTTTCCAGTTATCTGGATACTCAATAGGAGGCTTACCAAGCCGTTTGCCTTTCTCTTTAGCTAACTTTATCCCTTCGGCTTGTCTTTGTTTGATAAAAGCTCTTTCTTGCTCTGCAACGTAGCCCAATAACTGTAATACAATATCTGAAATTACCTGACCGATTAAACTATCTGTTCTGGTTGTGTCTAATACCGGCATGTCAATAACTTTAATATTGGCTTTTATGTTGCTTGTAATCTCTCTCCATTCTTCACAAATTTGCTTGTAATTCCGCCCTAAACGGTCAATAGATTTTATTACAAGAATGTCATTTTCTCTTAGTTGAGCTTTTAATGCTTGATATTGAGGTCTTTCAAAATCTTTTCCACTACATTTGTCAATAAAAATATCTCGTTCATTGATGCCTAAATCAAGCATAGCTTGAAGTTGCCTGTCTTCATTTTGTTCAGATGTAGAAACCCTGCAATATCCAAAAGTTTTGTTAATCATAATGCCTCCTAGGATTGTATTTTATACTAACATTATGACTCTACTGTTCGCAAAAGTCAATACAATATACGAGCGTTCGTAAACTATCTTTGCCATATAAAGCGAAAACTTTTAAGGCTAAAAATACATTGTTCGTAAAGGTGTACTTATGCGAATAGTGGTTTGAAAACAATTGATTTTGTATTATAGTTGATACAATGAATAAACATGAATTGCAACAACAACTGAATACAAGTTTAAACCAATATCGTTTTGAAGTTCAAAATCAAGAATTAAAAACGCAAATTCAAGTTGCTCAAAATACTATTTCGCAACAAAATCAGCATATAACTGATATGTTTAATTCAATGAATTTTATAATTGTAGTTATTGGTATATTTGTTGCAATTTTCGGTATTATTGTGCCAATTATTATGACTATTGTGTCTATTAAGAATAAGAATGAATTAAAACAAATAAAAGAGAATGTTGACGATTTTATTTTAAATAAATTTAAAGAATGGGAAAATGAAAAGATAGATAAATCGCTAGATAGATACCTTAATAATGAAATATTATGGACAAGTTTTCATGCTAATGCAAATTTTGAATTGATGACATATGAAAGAATGAAAAAAGTTATTGATTGTGCTATCTCCGAAGGAAATAAAAATCCAAAAGATTTTCTTAATAAAGGATATAATATTATAACTTATGTCTTTGACGAACATTGCAACAATAAGAATAAAGATTTTGAAAATATTCGGAAATATATATTAAACTGTAAATATTTTTATACTTTAGTAATGAAGCAAAATCATTTATACGCAAAAAGTATAAAATTTTGTACGGAACAACAACAAGAAAAGTTGATATTAGATTTATTAAAAAATTCAGATATTGTAGGTATTTCAAATGCAGTTCGTGCAATTTTGGAAGTTGAATATTTGACGTCAACTATCGAAAAACTTATTGCAGAAAAAATTATTGAACAAAAGGATATTTTGGCGGTAAGAAAAATTGAGAACAATGAAAATATTGTAAATTTATTATTAGATAAAAATATTTTTGATGAAGCAAATATATTTAAGCCTATTAATAATGAAATGCAATTAAATTGGTATAGCACATCTTCTATTTCAGCTGATTCATATTTGGCAAAAAAATTACAAGAAAAGTTTTTATACTTTAATGCATAAAACATAATATATGCAAATTATTTATGGAATTTATTAACAATTCACGAATTTATTGGGGTGATTTTCTTATTACATTTTTTAGTGTTTTAATTACTGCTTGGATTGGATGGATTGTATATAAACAACAACAAAAAGAAAAAAGAATTAAAGATGATATTTTAGCATTTAGTTTACTATTTTTTTCTATTACAAATAATTTAGAAAATACTACAGCTTCTGTAGACAAAGCAAACAAGACGATAACAGAAATAGAGAATTTTATAACTGCAATAAATAAAATGAAATATTATATTGATTCTTTTCATAATGTACAACAACTTGATTTATCAATATGTTTTTCAGATGAAAATGCAAAGAAAAATTATATAATAAGTGAACTTGATAAATTAAAAGATAATTTAGTATTAAGAGAAACATATACAAAAATGATTGGTTTGCTAAGTGATATAAACTATGAAAAAGAAGCTTTATTTTTGGTAAATTGGGGGAATTTAAAATTCCAATCAGTATATAAGAACTTATTATCTGAATATAAGAAACTTAACGAAATTATTATTTTGATAAATCAAAATATTGAAGATGAAATAAAAAATGATAAAAAACGAAAAAAATTAATATTTATGTGCGATATAAATGATGAAAATTATTCAAATATCATAGAGCAAAAAATTCAAGAACTTTTATATTATAAAAATCTTTATGAATTATTTAAAGAATCTGCGGAATGCATTTTATTCTATTCTGATTTAGCATATAAACATTTAATGTTTTTTAATGATAAATATGCAAAAAAGTATAAAAATATTATTTTAAATTTAGATATTTCTTTCTCTAAACTTTCAATAGAAAATAAAATTTATGACCTTGAGGAAACCGAATATTATAAAAAAAATCTTGGGAAATATGAATTATATTCAGAATTACCTTCATATAAATTATTAAATTGGAGTTTTAGAGAAAAGATTATAGGCAAATTCAATGAGAAGTAAATGGAATATTTGATTGAATTAATGTTCGATTTTTATTTCCCTCAATTTTTGCATCAATACAAAATGATAAATCTTCATCAAAATAATCACATTGAGGACTGTATATTTGAAACAATGAAGATGTTATTTGAAGACTGTTACAATATAAAACATTGTTTTCATCATACAAACTTATATCTTTAATTTTTTTCTTAAGCATTGGATGTGAATTATATAAGCTATTTTCTATAACATTTAATATAATTTTATCATTCAAGGGAAGGTAACATTGAACATTTTTTGATTCAAAGCCATTTCCTCTATATAATTTATTCTTACAAAAATAATTATCTAATATGGCTGGATTGTCTGATGTATAAAATGGTCTATTAGTCAAATTTATTCCAAATACCCATTTTTGTTCTAAAAAACAAGCTCTTAATGATTTAATTAATGAAAAAATTAATTCTACATGTTGCATTTTTATATCGGTTTCAAGTTTTGAGTCGTTAAGAAAAATATTTTCTTCTTTATGGGTTTGTACGATAAAAGATTTTAATTGTTCGGTTATTTGAATAAGTTCTTGTCTTTTTTTGTCTGTACGAATCCATTGAATCACAAAAAAAGTTGCAATATCGGTTTTCTCTTTATTTGTAATTTTAATCAAATAATCTAATTTTTTACAATTTAAATAATTTATTTTTATATCATTAATTTTTTGAATTATGCTGTCTATGCTTCTTTTACATTCACTTTCTATTTTACCTAACATCTTTTCAACAATTTGGTTTTCATCATCAAAAGACTCATTTTTAACATCGTAAAAATAATTTTTACAAGCAATATCCTTAATATTTGCTGTGTAAAATTTAAGTTGTTCTTTGTCAAAAACTTCTATTGATTTTTTATTTTTAGAAAAATTTCTTAAGTAAAATTGTGGAACAAAATGTTGTTTTTTAATCTTTTTATCTTTTTTCATATATTTTAAAGCTATAAATTATTTCTGTTTAACACGCTAATGACAATATTTTTAACAGTTTCCATCTCTTGAGGTTGACTTTCTGCGATAAGTAATGTTAAGGCAAATAATGTTCCGTTATCTATAACCGGTTTATTATTTTTATACAAAATGTTGTTTTTATCTAAGAAATACAAGAAACAACTTGCACCGATTCTTTTATTACCATCTGTAAAACTATGATTTTTGACAATAAAATATAGAAGCATTGAAGCTTTTTCTTCTAATGTCGAGTAACAATCTTTACCACCAAACGATTGATATATTTGACTTACGGAACTGTCAAAACTGTTATCTTTTGGATTTGCAAAAACATCTGATTCAAATTCGGATTTCATATTATTTACTACTTTTAAAAATTCATCAGTAGAAATTTTTACAGCTTCTTTTTCAGTTTTTCCTTTAATATCAAGTTCTTTATGGTCAAAATCATCAAGCAAATTAAGACCTAATGCAAAATCTTTCATTAAGGTATTAAGCTGTTGAGCTTGTTCAAGGTTTTGAATTTCGCCTTGAAAACCTCTTTCAATAATATTTAAAGCAGATTTTAAAGTTTCCAGTTGCTCTTGTTTTTCTTTTAATCTTTGTTCATTAATTGCATAACCTTGTGTGATATATTCTTTTAAAGTTTTTATCGCCCAAATACGAAATTTTGTAGCAACTTTAGATTTAATTCTATAACCAACTGCAATAATCATATCAAGATTATAATGAACCAGATTTCTTGAAACGCTTCTATTACCTTCTTTTCGAACTTGTAAGAAATCCTTACAAGTTGAATTTTCAAGTTCTTCTTCATTAAAAATATTTTTAATGTGCATTGTTATGTTTTGTGGTGTGGTATCAAACAATTGAGCCATTGCATCTTGAGTAAGCCAAACAGTTTCATCATGCATTTTTACACTGACTTGAGTTTGTCCGTCTTCACTTTGATATATGATTAATTGTCCTTTATCGTCCATTTCTCACCTTTGTTTTTTAAATTATAACATGAAAAATCTTTGCACTATGCTACAGCTATGTTATTCATCTTGATTTCAAGCATTCTGTATTCAAATGTTTTTATATTATTTATAATGTTAAATAGTAATGAATTATTAAAAAGTTCCGACTTTAACCCATCATCCGCCCTATTCTATTTAAAACCCTCTCTACGAGAGGGTTTTAGCGTTTTTAATCTTTTGTTTTAAAACCGATTTGAGCTGGTTTTGTAACATCAAGTAAATAATTTATTGCCTGATTAATTTTTTCAATTTCTTTATTATTGTCTTGAGCATATTGAATAAAATATTTTTCTAATTCCGAAATTCGACCGATTAAATCTTTATGCTCAATTGCAAATTGTTTTAATTTAATAAAAGTTTGTATAATTTCAATATTTATCGCAATTGCTTTTTTGCTTTTTAATACGGATGATAACATTGCAATTCCGTATTCGGTAAAAGCATATGGTGCAGAAGTACTATGTTTAAGGGTTTTAAACCGGTCGCAATTTGCGACCAGTTCTTTGAGCTCATTATCATTGAGTTTAAACATAAAATTATCTGGAAAACGTTCAGTATTCCTTTTTACAGCTTCATTTAATCGTTTTGTTTCGACTCCGTAAAGTTCTGCTAAATCTCTATCCAACATTACCTTTATTCCACGGATTACAAAAATCTTTGTTTGAATTGCTTGAATTTTTATCAAATCATTCGTCATGCTATGCTCCTTATATTCATTTTATCATAAAATTTTTCAATCTTTAAAATCAATAAATTTGTATCATATGTATCTAAAATACTGAATATATTGGGTTCGGAAATCAAACCATTACCCGCCCCATTTTTAACATTTTCCACTTTTTCAACTCATGAAAGAGTGGAAATAATTCTATAATAAGGCTTTCGCCATCCCATGTAAGGGTTCGACAGCAAGTCTGAATTATCTCCCTTTTTATTCTCGGTTCTGCCAGTCTAAACAACTCCGGCAACTGATTTGCAAATATCATGATAAGGTTCAGACGGTCATAAAGAATTTTGCTTTTTTCCATGCGTTCATGTATGCTATGCCCAAAAGTCAAGACAAATTTTTAGAGGTTGCTTAAATTCTTGAACTTCTTTTTTCATCTGGTGTTGCATAGTTTAGTGCAAAATGAAATCTTCTTGTACCATGATTTGAATGTTTAGCTACAAAATTTTTCAACAAATAGGGATTGTTTTTGTTATATTTCTTTTCAGGAACAATTGTTCTCAAGCCTAGCTCTTGTCTTATCTCTCT
>CAZTVM010000061.1:0-12192 GCA_964617065.1 uncultured Muribaculaceae bacterium | reverse complement strand
ATTTGTAATGAGTGTGGCTAGGTGTTATAACAGCGATAGCCTTAATTTCGTCATTAATTAATAGTTCATGGAAATCCTTTGTAACTTGCACTTCAGGATACTCAGCACGCACTGCTTTCAAATTCTCATCGTCTATGTCGCATACTGTATGCAACGCATTTAAGTTGTAAAAATTTCTGACGATATTTCTTCCCCATAACCCACAACCTATTACTGCTACATTTCTCGTGTTCATACACACTCCGATCATCGTTTCTTACTATCTTAATTGTAATAAAGATAATAGCTAAAGGCAAATAAAATTTTTATAAAGCTGAAATTCTTTACTTATTAATAAGTTGTCTAATGTTTTTTTTTATAAAATATAATAGAATTCCTTCAAAGAAAGAGGTTTTTTATGATAGAAAAAAGATTAGATGTAAATCCGGATGAAGGCTTATACGAGTATGGCGATGTGAAATTTGCTGATGAGGTCAACAAAAAATATCCGATTGACACTCCTGAGCATATTCGTGCTGCGTGGAGTTACATTCATATTCCTCGTGATTTTGACAAATATTCAGAGCATGATTTAAAAATTATTAAATCAAGAATAATTTCAGCTTGGAAAAAAGAAATTTCGCCTGAGGGTCCTCCTTCTGCCGAAAATTAAATAATATACGACTCAATCATTATATCAGGTGTGAATTTTTTTATACTAGAAATTTTTAAGTTTTGACAGTTATTAATATCATTAAGCGAAGTAGCGTTTACGAAAGACTTTGCGCTGTTATCATTTGTTATTTTCGGTGCGACAAATTGATATATTTTATCAACAAGTTGTTCATTAATAAAAGCTCCATTTAATTTTCCACCTGCCTCAATTAAAACACTCATTATTCCTAAGTCAAAAAGCTTTTTACATAAAAAAGTTAAATCCACATGTTCGTTTTTTAGTGGGCATTTGATAATTTTTACATGTTTAGGTATATCTTTTTCGTTGTATTTATTTTGTTCTGCCATTGCTAAGTATACTTGAACACCGTTGTCCTTGTAAACGTTTGCGTTTATATCTGTGCTAAAATACGTATCTACAACTACTCTTATCGGATTGCGTCCATTTTTCATTCTGCAGGTTAAACTCGGGTTGTCACAAATGACTGTTTGCGAACTTGTTAAAATTGCGTCATATTTATTGCGAAGTTTTTGTACTTCAAAACGAGCTTTTTCAGAAGTTATCCATTTTGAAGAACCGTTGGCGGCAGCTATTTTACCATCTAAAGTCGTTGCAGTTTTTATTGCTAAAAATATTTTTTTTTCTGTTTGGTTTTTGATAAAAATTTCGTTTAATTTTTTGCATTTATCTTCTAATACACCGCTTATTACTTCAATTCCTGCTGTTTCTAATTTTTTTATCCCTTGACCGTTAACCAGCGTATTTGGGTCTTGCATTCCTATTACGACTTTTTTGAACTCGGACTTGATTATTAAATCAACGCAAGGTGGCGTTTTTCCATAATGAGAACAAGGCTCAAGATTTACAATTAAAGTTGCATTTTTAGTTCTGCCGAGAGCTGCTTTTATAGCGTTAACTTCTGCATGTGCTTCTCCGAATTTTTCATGATGTCCAACAGAAATAATTTCGTCATTTTCGTTTAGCACAACCGCACCGACTAGCGGATTTGGTGATACTTGTCCCTCACCTTTTTTCGCTTCAATCAAACATTTTTCTAATAGCTTTTTGAGTTTCATCAAGTCGTTGGCTTTCTTTTTCATAAGTTTTATCTATAATTAGTGGCTCTAAAATAATTTTCTTTTTTTCTTTCGTTCGTTCCATTATTTGAAGATTTTGTCTTGTCACATCATCTGCAACTTGTTTTCTCATTTTTAAATCTTCAATTTTCAAAAGTTCTTGGTTTATTATATCTAAACTACCTGTTTCAATTTTCTTATACTTATTTCTCAAAATAATGATTTCTACACGTCTATTTTGGGCACGATTATTATTTGTGCTATTATCAGCCAGAGGTCTTGTATCAGCCAAACCTACGGCGCTAAACAATACAGGATTGAAATCAAACCTTTTAATTAAATATCTAACAATAGACGAAGCTCTAGCACTGGATAATTCCCAGTTCGATGGATACAAAGCTGATAACATCGGTAAATTGTCAGTGTGTCCCTCAACTCTTATCAAGTGAACTTTGAATTTGTCACGAATAATTCTGCCAATACGGTCAATATAACGTTGCGCATCTGCGTTTAATTGTGCAGAACCTGACGCAAACATTACGTTTCTGTCGTCTAGTTTTATTGTTAAACCTCGTTCTGTAATTTCAGTAGACAAATTTTTAAATTCTTTGTCTGTTTCAGCCAGTTTGTCTAATTCTTCTTTTATTTCTTCAAATGAAGTTTGCTCGTACTTAGGACTTAAATACTCCATAATCAACGGCGGTATAACTGAGTCAGCTGCCTGTCCTTCTATAATACTGTCCTCGCTGTCCAACATTCCCTCACTGCCTGCAGCTACGCTTGCAGTGTTGAAAGATTTTTTTATTGATTCCTCTAGTTTTATGTATCCTGAAATATCAATTTGTGACATTGCGTACAAAACAACAAAAGTAGCAAAAATAAGTGTCATAAAATCAGCGTACGACACCAACCATCTTTCTAAATTTTCATGTTCTTCTTCTGCTTTTTTCTTCGCCATAGACCTATGATTTCTTTAAGTGACTATCTAATATAAATGTTTGCAATTTACGTTCTATCAATACAGGACTTTCACCTGCTTGTATTGATAATATACCTTCTAAAATTAATTCTTTAGCTGTAAATAAATCTTTGTATTTGAATTTTAATTTAGTCGACATCGGAATAAAAATTAAATTTGCAGCGCCTACACCGTAAACCGTGGCAACAAAAGCTACTGCAATCCCTGCACCTAATTTAGATGTGTCAGCTAAATTTTGCATAACTTGAATTAATCCCAGAACAGCACCTATGATACCAATAGTTGGTGAAAATCCACCTGCAGACTCCCACACTTTTGCTGCGCCGTTGACTTTGGTCTCTAACTGTTGTATTTGGTTTTCCAGCATTGACTGAACAAGTGAAGGGTCAGAGCCATCACTTACTGCTTCTAATCCTAATGTTAATAATGAATCTGATGCACCGGGCGCTTCTTTTTCAAGAGCTATCACGCCTTCTTTTCTCGCTTTGCCTGCATAACCTATAATTTCCTCTATAAGTTTATTCAGATCCGGTGTAGGCATAAAAAATACATCTTTGCACATTGTCATTGCATTTTTTAAACACTCTGTAGGAAAACTAAGAACGACAGCACCAAACGTACCTCCAAATACTATGAATGCGGCTGTAATTTGTAATAATTGACCTATGTTTCCACCTTCTAATATTTGACCTACCAGTATAAACGTCACACCGGCTATTATTCCTATCAGTGAACTTAAATCCATAATTTCTCCATAGTGATATAACTATATACGCAAATTATCCACCAATTTGAACAAAATGAAATCATATAAGAAAGTGATTTTAAAATATTAACTATGACCTAAAACAGAGTCAGCAGCGCTTCACTTTGTCCCATAATTTTTTCTCTCATACCCAATGGGTCTTCTAGGTCAATAGCGACAGTTTTCATAATGTTAGGGTCGAATAAAGGGTTAGGCAGTTGTTCTTGAACCAATCTGTCCACCATATAAACTATATATACAATACTCGACATCATAGACGCCTGAGGTTGATGGTGGTATTTTATGCAATTAGTTAAAAGCACTGGGAAGTCCCATTTTTTCGCAAGCATTGAGCCTATCTCTGCATGATTTATACCCAAAATAAGATTTTCAGTTTCTATTATATCAATGCCTTTTGCGGTCAATTCCTGAACTTTTGAATAAGCACTGCTGTTTTTCATGTTAAGAATTGTTTTGCCAATATCATGCAAAAAACCAACGACAAATGCGTCATTTGCATCCATCAAATTCATTTCTCTTGCTATGATTTCACAGCCAACGCCGCAACGTATTGAATGTTTCCAAAGGTCTTTGCCGCCTTGCGTAGTCATCATTGACTTCATCGCTGCTGTCACAATAATGTTTTTTGCTTGCACCATTCCTAGTAAAGGTAACGCCTTTTGTATCGAGGTTATTTGTTGCGCAAAACCATAATACGCCGAATTCACTATCTTCAAAACCTGTGTCGTTAATGCAGTGTCGTAAGACATTATTTTTGCTAAATCATTAACACCTGAATTTTCGTCCCTTATTATATTTAATGCCTTTACCATTACATGTGGCATTGCCGGCATTTCATTTAGTTTATTAATAAAATTTCTTACATCACTCATTTTTTACCTACACTTGCAAATATTTCTTAATTGACAAAAAACTTCCTATTGCGCCAAAGCCAATTGACATTATAAACATAATTAATATTACCACATTCATCGCCAAAGGGGGAGAGGCTACAATAAAAAATTCATGAACTTTTAACAATGCATTTTGAAAAGCATTCAATGGTATTAACGCAATTATTGAACCTAAAAAACCGTATATAGCGCCCTGCAATACTAATGGCGTCTTTATGTACCAGTTACTTACTCCCATCAATCTCATTATTTCAATTTCTTCTTTTCTCGATTGTATAACTAGATGTATCGTATTGTTTATGATTGTAATTGTAAACAATGCTGACACCAGTCCGACTATTATTATCATCGTATGCACAACGCTGACTATAATTTGTATCTTTTTTGCTATATCTTTTGCGTAATTTGTGCTTTCAACAAAAGGCAAACGACTCATATTTTGTGAAACAGTATTGATATTGTCAGGATTATCAACTTTTACATGTAAAGTATTAGGCAATGGGTTGTCTACGTCTGCTACGTCGAATTCTAATTTCATTTTTTTCCAAGCATGTTCTTTTGTAATAAGTTTTACATTTTTAACATGTGTCATTTTCTTTATAGAATCAGCTGCCTCTGTCGGATTTTTTCCGTCTTTCAAATAAACTGAAACTTCTAACGAACCGCCAAAAGCATCTGTAATCGTTGATAAAGACAAACTCGCTCTAAACAACACACCGAAAACAGTTAATGCTACAGCCATCGTCGTAATGATAGCTACATTAACCCAACCTGTGCGCATTATGCCTTTTATAGTTTCTAACGATATTCTATATATTATTCTTAACTCACTCAGCCAATCTTTTGGTATGTGTGATTTTACTTTTCGTTTTATTTTACTTTGTGTGTTGTTTTCATTGCTCATAAGTACCTGCCTGAACGTCTTTCACTATTTGACCTTCATCAAGTGTGATTACACGTTTTCTAAAATAATTAACCATAGCATGGTCATGTGTCGAAACAACTATAGTTATACCTTTTTGCTGGTTAACTTGTTCTAATATTTGCATTACTTCTAACGATGTTTTTGGGTCAAGATTTCCTGTCGGTTCATCGGCAATTAGCAACGGTGGTCCATTCACAATTGCTCTTGCTATGCTTACTCTTTGTTGTTCACCACCTGAAAGTTCTGTAGGTTTAGCTTTTATTCTATCCGACAAACCTACAACTTTTAGTGCGCCCATAACCCTTGCATTGATTTCTTTCGAGGACATTCCTAAAGTTCTTATCACGTAAGCTACGTTGTCATAAACAGTTTGATTTTGTAACAATTTATAATCTTGAAAAACTATGCCCATGTATCGCCTTAGGTTAGGTATTTTTTCGTTTTCAAGATTTGCTATATTTATTCCGCCAATGTAAACTGTGCCGCATGTCGGGACTTCTTCTCTATAAAGCATTTTTATCAATGTTGATTTTCCTGCGCCGCTAGAACCAACTAAAAAAACGAACTCGCCTGACAATATGTCCAAGTTAACATTTTTCAAGGCATAAGTTTCTTTATATCTTTTTGTAACCCCTCTTAATTGTATCATCTAATATTCATTCCCTTTTTGTTATTAACAATTTCAACAATTCGTTCAGCTAATTTTTCACCGGTTAATCCATAGAAATCGACTAAAATTCTTTGTTCACCGCTTTGCCCGAACTCGTCATTCGTTCCTATACTACATACTTGTGTTGGGCATTTTTCACTTAATACTTCACACACCGCACTGCCTATACCTCCTATTATTGAATGATTTTCGACAGTTACAACTAACTTAGTCTTTTGTGCTGATTTGACTATTGTTTCAGCATCGACAGGTTTCACTACAGGCATGTGTATTATTTCAGCATTGATATTTTTTTGTGCCAAAATTTCGGCACAATCGATTACTTCGACGAGTGTTTCTCCGTTAGAGATTAGCGTAACATCTGAACCACTTTTGTATAAAACGGCATTGTTTGGACTAAATTTATAATTCTCATCAAAAACATTTGGTACGTTAGTTCTTGCTAAACGGATGTACATTGGTCCTTTATAGCTTGCTGCAAATTCGATAACCTGTTTCGTTTCAATACAATCAGCCGGCACTACCACCATCATGTTCGGAATATTTCTCATCAAGGCTACATCTTCAAGTGCTTGGTGACTTGCACCGTCTTCTCCTACCGTGATACCACCATGCGTTGCAACGATTTTTACGTTAAATTTTGGATAACAAATAGAATTTCTTATTTGGTCCCAAGCACGACCTGTTGCAAACATTGCGAATGTTGATACAAAAGGTATTTTGCCACATGTCGACAGACCTGCAGCCGTAGTCATTAAATCCTGTTCAGCTATTCCAACATTGAAAAATCTTTCAGGAAATTCTTTCGCAAAAACACATGTTTGCGTCGAACACGATAAATCTGCGTCTAAAACAACTATATCTTTATTTGTCTTTCCTAATTCTAACAATGTTTTTCCATATTCGGCACGAATTGATTTAGTTTCTCTCTTTTTTTCTAACACAACGCACCTCTCAACTCTGATATTGCTGTTTCATAATCTGCTGCTGATGGCGCTTTTCCATGCCAGCCAACATTATTTTCCATAAATGAAACACCTTTGCCTTTCACTGTATTTGCTATAATAACTGATGGCATTTCGATTTGTTTTGCCTTCTGATATGTTTCGTAAATTGAGTTCAAATCATGCCCGTCAATTTCAAAAACATTCCAATTGAAAGCTTTAAATTTGTCGTAAATAGAGTCTAATTGTTTTATATTCTCAGTACAACTGTCTATTTGCAAGTTATTTCTATCAACAAACGCAATTAAATTAGACAATTTATAATGCGCTGCATTCATTGCTGCTTCCCAAACGCTGCCTTCTTGCAGTTCTCCGTCGCCTAAATAAGCAACAATATTCGCAGGGTTTTTGTCCAATCTAAGACCTAGAGCAACGCCGCATGCCATCGATAATCCTTGCCCTAATGAGCCTGTAGAAACTTCTATTCCGCTCAAATGGCGACATGACGGGTGTCCTTGTAAACGTGAGCCGAATTTTCTGAATGTCATTAACTCATCAACAGGGAAATAGCCGCAATGAGCCAAAACTGAATACAAAGTAGCCGAAGCGTGACCTTTAGAAAGTATAAATCGGTCTCTTTCTTTAAAATGAGGATTATTTACCCAATCAGGATAATTTTTTAAACATTTTTTATACAATACAGAAAGAATTTCAACCGCCGATAAACACCCACCTGGGTGACCTGACTTTGCGTTGTAAATCATGCCTACAACATCTAAACGCACTTGATTGCAAAAACAGCTCAAATCCTTTAATTCCAAGTCTGTTAATTTTTCTATCATCTTTTTTCCCACTAATACCTATTTCTGCAAATTATAACATTAAATAGGAATATAGGCAAAGTCGGAAATATTCTTCTAAATCTGTAAGGCTGCGTAATTAGTCGATATAGCCATTCACAGCCGATTTTTCTGTAAAATAATGGTGCTCTTTTTACTTGTCCTGACCACACATCGAAACTCCCGCCTACACCAATCATAATTGTGTTTTTTAACTCATCTTTATATTTTGCAATAAAAAATTCTTGTTTTGGCGCTCCTAACGCTACAAACAAAACTCTGACATCTGTTGTCCCAATTTTTTCAACGATTTCTGCTTCTTCTGGTTCATCAAAATATCCGTTTTTTTGAAATCCTATTTTTAAATCAGGAAATTCTTTCAGCAGTTTTTTTATTGCACCTTGCAAAATTTCTTCTTTTGCGCCGAGAAAACCTACTGTATAACCTAATTTCTCGCACATCTTAATAACTTCTTTTGAATATTCTATACCCGGAACTTGTGAAATATTCTCTCCACATATTTTAAATCCCAACTTTATCCCAACTCCGTCAGGAATAACTAAATCTGCACTTTTTAAAATATCAGAAAATTTTTCATTTTTTTTTGCCAATTCAATCATTTCAGGATTAATTGTCACTACCTGTGCATTGCTACCACTTTCTAATATTTCTGCTGTATATGCAGCGGCTTCATTTATATTAAAAGTATCTATTTCATAGCCCAACAACTTTTTTAGCTTTCTCTGCAATATTCACCCCTCACAACTTTTTTACTCATTTATTTCATTTTACTACAAAAAAAATTCCCATTCAAAAATAAAAGAAAATGGCAGTCTATGAACGCTCTGACTGCCAAAAATGTTGTGGAATAACTATTTTAGTGATATTTCTGAAAGAATGTCTTGAAATTGTTTTATTAAAACATCAGCAAAGTCACTTGGGTCAATCTGCGTTATGACCATCGCCAATAAATCATCAGGTAATTCTTGTATCATATCTGACAAATCAGCCTGTTCCATGCCTGATTCCATTGCCTTTATTATTTCAGGCTTGTCCAGCTGCTTAAAAGGTGCTGTTAACGCATCTTTCGAAAATTCTTTGACGAGTCCTTCATCGTGTTTCAGCATATCTGCTATCAATACCGATTTGAATTCTTTATCTATTGATTTCAAACTTTCTTTGAATACTTTTGGTGAAAAACCTCCTATTGTTTTTATCATTTCTTCAGGATTTTTGTTTTGAGACGGCTTTCCTGTTGCGGCTTCTATCATTTGTGACAACGCTTCCGGAGGTAATGAATCCAGATGTTTCATTATCATACTTTTTTCTATTTTAGATGAGTCAATAAACTTGTTTAATTCATCTTCAGGCATCAAATTTATCATCGTTTCTATCGAAAAAACTTCTTTTAAAATTCTGAATAAACTTTCTTGTGGCAGTTCTTTCAGTAATTCTAAAATTTTTTCTTTCGTAAAAAAACGCAATCCCATAGCTAAATCTTCGTTTGTTAAATATTTCAAAAAATATTTTAAATCTGAAGGATTTAGGTTTGATAATATTTGATATCGATTAGCTGCATCTCCCAACCGAAATGCCTCAATTAACTCATTTCTGTCACGTAAAACATCATCTTCGAAATTTGCCGCTTTCGTGTTTCCACTGTCTGCTTCTTCTTCCATTATGTCTTTGACGCTGTTTGCATTACTTTCTTTGCACAATTTTTGTGCGCCGATATTGTAATTACTTGTTAAATATATAACGTCCAAATCTAGTTTAATCATATCAATTCTCATTCATAACTTAATGATGCATGATATTTATCGACAAATTTTTATCTTTCTTTAACATTTTGAAATCTTTTTGCTATATTCGTAACATTTTTTTACAATTTTTGCTGTTAAAGCTCTTTGAACTTAAAAAATGACTATATATGCTGACTTTATGCCTCTGAAAAATAGTTGTAATTTATAATTGTTTAAGTTATTATCCAAAAAGTTAATATGTGTTCGGTTCAATCGATTTAAAAACAGTTTGTAGATTATAGATGGATAAAAGAAAAGAGGATTTTAAGTATGAAAAAAATTTTCACGAAAAGAGCTTTTGCGGTTGCAATGTTGGCGTCTTTTTTGTGCGTTTAGGGACTACCTGCATTTGCTGTGGACATTTCAACCACGACCACGCTAAACAGCGACACAACAGTTAGTTCCACAGATACGTGGTCGACGACCGCCGGTGTAACTAATTCAGCATACGTGTTTACATTATCTGATTGTACTGCTGCATATACGAGAGGTTCGTATACGCAAACAGGTGGTACTTTGACACTAAATAATTCGGTGTTTACTGCCGGGAGTAGTGATTCATTTACAGCCGGCACGGTTAATGTTTCGACAAATCTTTCTGAATTAACAATCAATGATGCGGCTTCCTTTGCAGCTAATATCACAAATTCAGGTATCACGACATTAAAAGGTGGGACGAGAAATACAGCAACTGCAGTTTTTGATAAATCGGTCACAGGTACTGGTACAACTTATATTAACGGTGATATCAGCATGACAGGGACAAACCTTGCGACAGCTGCTGTTTTGCAAGATAATAGCATATTGAGGCTGTCAAATGCTACGGTGTCTAAAGATATAACAGGTCAAGGTCGAGTTCTTCTTTCAGGAACATCTACTCTTGCTGCTGATATAAATACAAATATGACTGTAGACACTTATGGCGGTGGTTCTTCAGTAAGTTTAAACGATAATTTAACAATAGGTAGTGATACTAAAACGACCGTAAATTTAGGGAATTGGGTTACTGTACATAACGCTAATACGACGCTCATAGATGGTGTTAGCGGTGATAACAAAGCACTATTAAATATTTCAGGTTACCTGACAGAAACAGGTGCAGGTTCTAATCTTTCAGCTGTTGATATTCAGATTAATACATACAATTTCGGTACCAAAACTGAAGGCGAATTGGTTTTGAATATGACCAATGCTACCAACGGATTTGATGTCGGCAATATCAATTTCACAGACGGAACAGGTATTTTCCTTTACGGCACCAGCGCTACACCTTATGAATTAGATGTAGCTGATGGCACAGCCATTACTTTTGCAGGTAACAATTATATTACAGGCAACGGCGCAGGTGATTTAGTTATCGATGGTGCCGCTGTAGTAAACGGTTCACTGGAAATAACAAACAGAAATGTGACAATTACAAAGGGTATTACAGGCAACGGTTCGTTCATTTTAGGTGGCAATGATGCTTTGACATTGTCTAATCAGACCGCGCAGTTGCAAATGAGTTCAATGTTACAGGTACAAATAATATCTTGTCAGTCTCAACTACTGACGTAGCGACTAACCCGACATTTAACGATATAACAGGTGCAATAAATATAGGTAAAGCTGCAATAGATGTTAATCCTGCTGTTGATGGCGCATTAACACTAGTGGCTGGAGAAATCACCGGTGCTGCTGTTGTTAATATTGCAACTGCGAATAGTTCTTTAACTATCAATAAAACTTCTGATTTAATTACATCAGCTGTAATAAATAGTGATGACATTTGGAATGGCGACATAACCCTAATTGATGGCACTTTAACATTTGATGGCATTACTAAGACAACAGACGCAGACTCAACGTTCAATCAAATAGGCGGTAACTTATCTTTAAACGGTGAAACTATACTGACATTAGCGACAGATGATTCTGTGATTACAAATGGTTGTGTAGACATGACAGTCGATAACTCAGAAAAAACATTGTCTATTGCTAATGGTGTTGAAAACACAGCTACTGTTTCAATGGATAATGAAAATCATAATTTAATAGTCAGTGGCGAAAATACTAAATTAACACTAGATGTCTACGGTGACACTGCGCCGTATATTCAAACTTTAATAACTGCCGGCAATGTAAGCGTTGACGAAGCTTCAACTTTAAATGTTGTCGGTGGAGATATTTTGAACAACGTTAAAATGACTTTAAACGGTACATTAAATATTTCCAATACTTCAAATGGTCAAGGAACCGTGGTATTAAACGAAGATGATACTTGGACAGGGAAAATTAATGTAACATCAGTTACAAGTGATGATAATTACTCGGGTGGATTAGAACTAGTAGGATTTAATGATGAGTATGACCCAACAGCGCCTGAGTCAATCCAAAGAGGTGCTTTAACTCTTAATGAAAACGGTGAAGTTTTATCCTTAAATTCAAATTTGACGTTCGGCGCAGTCGACGGTGACAGCTTTACGTCCGGCACAATAAATGTAAGCGGTAATTCTATACTCACTTTTGTAAATAACAGTCTTCAAGAGAGTGAAGCTATTAATATATGGATTTTGAGTAACGGAGAAGATAATCCGATCGTAAAATCCGATACAAGCCCTGAAAATTGGTTATCTGCAATTAAAAATTGTGAATTTATAGTCA
>CAZTVM010000060.1:0-12435 GCA_964617065.1 uncultured Muribaculaceae bacterium | reverse complement strand
GTAGCATGTGCTACCAAGCCGATTGAAAATTAAATAGTTGTCGGGACGTAGCGCACTGAGCAAGCGAAAAGCTTGCGATTTAGAAATGTAGCATGTGCTACCAAGCCGATTGAAAATTAAATAGTTGTCGGGACGTAGCGCAGCTTGGTAGCGCACTACCTTGGGGTGGTAGGGGTCGCAGGTTCAAATCCTGTCGTTCCGATTCTTTTCGTTGTTGCTTCGCAGGTTATGCAGGTTGTTGGGCAAGTATGCCCAACCTACATAAATACATAATTGAATTTCAAATTGTCGGTTGGGCATACTTGCCCAACAAAAAAGAATTTATGTTAGAATAATTCTATGGATTATCGTAGAGTTTTTATACAAAATACTTGTGTTCATTTAATATTAACGACATACAATCGAAAAAGCATTTTAATAAATCATATAGAAATTCTAAGAAATGCTTTTAAAAATACTTTAAATAATTATACATTTAAAATTGTTGCCATTTGTGTTTTACCTGAACATATTCATTTGATTATAAATCCTAAAAAAATTGAGGAATATCCAAAAATCATCTCGTCAATAAAACATTATTTTTCGAAAAACGTTGGGCAAGTATGTTCAACCGACAATTTAAAATCAGGATACAAAAATAAAAGAGAAAAAGGAATATTTCAGCGCCGTTATTTCGAGCATACTATAATTAGCGAAAATGATTTAGAAAATCAAATAAATTATGTTCATTATAACCCTGTAAAACACGGCATTGTACAAAATGTCAAAGATTGGGAGTTCTCTTCATTTCATAAATTTGTTAAAGAAGGACTTTACGAAGAAAATTGGGGAAGTTCAATGGATATTGTTAATATAAAAGATTTTAATTTCGAATAAACTTGGAAAACGTTGTTTGTCGTGCAAATCCTGTCGTTCCGATTCTTTTCGTAGCTGCTTCGCAGGTTATGCAGGTTGTTGGGCAAGTATGCCCAACCGACAATTTAAAATTTGCTTATGTGAGAAACGTTGGGCAAGTATGTTCAACCGACAATTTGAAATTTGCTTATGTGAGAAACGTTGGGCAAGTATGCCCAACCGGCAATTTGAAATTTGCTTATGTGAGAAACGTTGGGCAGGTAAGCCCAACCGACAATTTGAAATTCAATTATGTATTTATGTAGGTTGGGCATACTTGCCCAACAAAAAAGAATTAAAAAATGCTTATTTCGTCGGATTTAATGCAGATTGTAATTCCGTTATAATTTTCTGTTTAGCACTTGTATCCATCGCTATTTTCCTAACCGGATCATAGCCGATTTTTTCATCTTTAGTCAGGATATCGATTAAATTCTGACTAGAATTATACGAACCCTTATTTGTGATTGCTTGTGTAGCGTCTAATTCTTGGAGTTGTTTGCTCACATTTTTAATATCTCTATATGACATTTTTAACTCATTAAATGCTTGTGCAATGTTACCGAGTTCCCCATCAGTGAATTTAGATTCGCCTGAGACTGTTGCTAATTTAGCGAAAGCGTCTTTAATAGCAGCAGGAATCGGTAAATCAATTTCTACAACACGGTCAAAGCGGCTGTGAATAGCGGAGTTTAGTTGTACAAACAGATTATCGGTTTTAATTCCACCGGGGTCTTTATTTGTCGCTCCAATGAAAATAATATTCTTTCGTTTCCTAAAATTTTCCAGATTTGTTTTTAAAGTATTAATCATATCTTCACTGTGAGTAGCAGTCGCACTCATATCAGTCGATATGATACTATCAATTTCATCAATAAATACAACAATAGGCTTATTAGGATTTTCAGCTGCATAAGTATCAATTTGCTTACATAATTCACCTAGTTGTTTAGCGCCTTTGTGTACATATTCAGAATTAAAAATATCTTTTTCCAATTCAATGAAATCAGCGCCCAAAGATTTAGCAATTCCTCTTGCTGCAGTTGTTTTTCCTGTGCCGGGCACACCCCATAAAAGCAACGACGAAGGTGGTGTTGCTCTGTGAGCTTCAGTTATCTCAGTATTACTTTTAAGAGTTTTTATGCAGTTAACCAGCTCTTTCATTGCATCTAAACCTGATAATTCTTCTATTGGTTTTGTAGTCGCATCTTTACTCAAGTCTAAAATATTTATTTTTAAATTACTATTTTCTTCCGTTGGTCTAATAATTTTAGATAGAAATTCGTTCATAGTTTTAGAAAGTGATTTATTAGTATAGTGGTGATTAATAGCCATCGATACTGCAGTCAGTCCAAATAAGCCGAACATGACTGCATAAAATTTTTTATTATTAGTTTTTTGCTCTGAATTACTAGTTTTGCTGGGCTTTTCTTTAATAAAAGTATCAGGCTTATTCGCAGTAGATGTACTTGTAGATTTCTTTTCAGGGGCAACAACATTTGAATGAAACAAATGTGACGACGAATTAGTACTTTTTATCAAATTTTCAGACATTTACACATCTTCCTTTCTCATAAGTAAAAAGCTGAGATTTTATAAAGTTGCCTAAACACCTGATAAATTTTTTAAAATTTTACAATACTTAATTAAATAATAATTTTTTATATAAAATTTGTGCGTAATTTATTTTCTATTTTAGGTAAAGGCACATTTGCTTTAGCGCCAGCTTCTTTGCATTTTAAAAACCAAGCCATATTTCTGGCTAACGTGCGCATAGTCTGCAAGCCTTCTAAATCTTTTGTAACATCATCAGGCGTTGAGCCGTGTACATTATTCCAATATTGTGAAGGAATAACCGGCATTTGAGATATAGTGAAATATTTATTGATTACATCGAAAGTAGCGGTAGTGCCGGCTCTACGAGCAGATACAACAGCTGCAGCAGGCTTTAAATAAAACGCATTTCGCTTGTTACCGACATAAAAAGCTCTATCCATAAACGAAATCAAAGAACCATTCGCAGAGGCAAAATACACCGGAGAGCCGAAGATAAAGCCGTCAGCATTTTCAGCAAGTTCTACAAACTTGTTTATACAATCATCCAAAACGCATAGTCCTGTTTTTGCGCAATTTCCGCAAGCTGTACAACCTTGTACAGCAGTGGTTCCGAGTTGAAAAATTTCAGCTTCGATTCCTTCTTCATTGAGAGTTTGCCTAATTTCACTTAATGCAGTGTAAGTACAACCTTTTGCGTGTGGACTCCCGTTTACTAATATAACTTTCATCACAAATCTCCTTTATTTTAAATTTTATATCAAAATAAATTTGCTGTCTTGTACTTTTTCGTATGTAACTGCGAGAGTAACTTTGACTATACCTATTTCGATAAAAAACGTAATGCTTAGCAGCAACATAAAAAAACGCCCATGGGGATAGGCGTTTTTTTTCGAGGTCTATTCGAGGTTCGAGAATTAACCATTACCTGTAAATTTAGGCGCTGCATCTTTCGCAGCTGAGTCAAATAATTGTTCATGGGATTTTTGCAAGCCTTCAAGTAATTTAAGGGATGATTCCAAAGTCTTTTGCTCCATATCGAGTTCTTTGTCTTCGACTTCAAGCATTGCTTTCACTGACTCGAAGTACCATTCGTCTGCTTCATCGTCCAGTTGACATGCGAAATGGGCTGCATCTACCATTTGCTGACCTTGAGCGTTTAATAGATTTTCTTGTCCTGCTTCTAACTGGCCATATTTACCTGCCATAAATGCTGTTATTTCTTGAATCGTCATTTGTCTCCATCCGGAATTACCATCAATCGGTGGAAGAAAACTTACTTCGATTTGGTCACTTGTGCCGATAAGGTTATTCGTAGAGTTAGTCGTACTACTGTTGAGGGGGTCTATCAGAGCGGCGTTAGAACTTTCCCTCACTAAACCTTCATCTTTTGCTATAGTATTCCCTGCTGCGTCATACGTCAATTGTCCTTGTAAATTTGGTACCCTGATGGTATTATCTTGACAAACAACAAATTGGTCTTGCTTAGTGCTTCCTGCAAGCCGTTGAAGTTCTTCCTGAGTTAAGGTAGATGTGTTGTTAGCCTGAGGGCCCTCCGCAGGTTTTTTTCTGATATACATCGGCATTTTAGCTGACATAAACGAATTATAACGACCTCTGTTGAAACGTTTAGATCTATTTCTACGAGTGATTAAATCAGCTATTTTCGTAGCATTTTTTGTTCTTCTTTCGGCTACACGAGATAACCGACCTTGCATGTCGTGCAGTTTTCCTGCATAAAATAACTTCCCGGCTGCGCCGCATACTAAATTCCCCATCTTGGTGGCTCCTTCCTATCCTTGTGTTACATTAAATTGCTAATTAATTGTTTCTACTTTGTTGTTATTGCTTCCTAATCTAAAATCTTAATTCCTGTTTAAAATTCCTATCGTACATATATAAAAACTATTAGAATTTAATTATTGCTTTTTAGCGTCTTTTTTGTAAAGTTTTGTAACATTAAAAACAAATAAAGCAGTAATACCAATAGTTACAGAAGTTACTTGAAAAAGAAAAATTTTTTTTATATCATAAAAAGTGTTGGTAAAACAAAAGAAAGAAGGATATTATGAGCAGAAAACCTATAATTGCCGGTAATTGGAAGATGCATAACAATCTGGCTGACTCAAAAAAATTAGTAATAGATATAATGGAAGGATTGAAAAAAGAGGACAAAAGCAAACTTCCTGAAGTTATTGTAGCACCGGTATTTACAGCGCTTTCTACAGTGGCGGACGCAATGAATAATTGTGGATGCGGAAATGTGAAACTTTCAGCACAAAACTGCTACTGGGAAGAAAAAGGCGCTTTTACAGGCGAAATCTCAGTGCAAATGCTCAAAGACATTGGTTGCAAATACGTAATCATCGGACATAGCGAGCGCAGACAATATTTCAGCGAAACTGATGAAATGATAAATAAAAAAGCAAAGGCTATTCTAGCGAATGGTTTATTGCCTATTATATGTTGTGGTGAAACTCTCGAACAGCGTGAAGCAGGTGTTACTGATTCTCACATTGCTTCGCAAATAAAGGCTGCAATTGAAGGTTTGTCTAACGAAGAAATCGCAAAATCAGTTATCGCTTATGAACCAATTTGGGCTATAGGTACAGGTAAAACTTGTGACTCAGACGAAGCGAATAGAGTTATCGCAATGATTAGAAATGTCGTAAAGTCTGTAGCCGGTGCTGATGCAGCAGAGGCAATCAGAATACTTTACGGTGGCAGCGTTAAACCTGATACTATCGTAGAACAAATGTCTAAATCAGATATCGATGGAGCGTTGGTCGGTGGCGCAAGTTTAAAAGCTGATAGCTTTGCACAAATAGTCAAAGGCGCTATGTAATTTGTTTATGCGGATTATTGGGCAAGTGTGCCCAACCTGCTAAGTAAAAATAAAATAAAAATCCACTCAATTGAGTGGATTTTTTTCGTACATAATGAATATTTGTTATGAAAATACAGATCCAACGTAGGGAACTATTCCTAAACTGGCACGGATAGCTTTGTCTTCCCAACTTACGTCTTTTCCTTTACCTTTATCACCGAAAACGTATGGTTGGAGTGGCCCTGCAAGAAACAATGACTGACCTATCTTACTTGGGGTTATTTTTTTATATGAGCCTACTGAAGAACTAAGATTTGTGGTATCTGTCGAACTTGTTTCACTTTGCTTTTGATCTTCTATAAACACACTGGGTGGTTTTTTGGGGGCTACATTTTGCGCTGCCTGCTGTGGTGCTACTTTAGGTTTTTGCTCAACGTTAGGCGTGGGTGGTACCTGCTGAGCAACTTGATTTGTTGCAACTTCAACTGCATCTACTGTCATAATAAAACTCCTTATAACTAACCTATCTAATATGTATGTATATATAAAAAATAATTTTTAATAAAAATTGTTTATTTTTTTTGAATTGTTACAAATATACATATTACTTTAGAGGTTTCAGTTGATATAAATAATAAAAGATAGCTATTTAAGTATATTCAATATAGAATGTAAGAATGGAATTAAAAAAAGGCGAAAGCGTAAAACTAAATGTAGAAAAGCTCGTTAACGAAGGGTGCGGATTAGCAAAGTATGAGAATTTCCCTGTTTTTATCGATAAAGTATGTGGTGACGATGTTGTGACTGCGAAAATAGTAAGCGTTAATAAAAGTTATGCAAAGGCAGTAGTAGAAAAAATCGAAGAACCATCGATACACAGAATACAGCCTTTTTGTGCATTACATAACGTTTGTGGCGGTTGTCAATGGCAATTTATAGATTACAAGCAGCAGCTGAAAGAAAAACAAGAAATTGTCAGAGAAACAGTGCAAAAAATTTCAGGGCTCGATATTAAAATAAATGAAGTTATAGCAAGTCCTGAAAATCAACAGTATCGTCATAAAATTCAAATGCCTGTTCAACAAACTAAAAATTCCAAACGCTTTTTAATTGGATACTACAAAGAAAATTCTCATGAAATTATTAATATAAAACATTGTGCAATACAGCCTGAATATATAAACGAAATTGTTGACTACATCAGACAGCAGGCTGAAAAATACGGTGTGACTGCATACAACGAGTACAGGCATAAAGGTGAATTGCGCCATTTGGTTTTTCGTGCGTCACAGACGAATAAAAATTGTGTAGTAATTTTTGTTGTTAACGCTCAAAAAGTATCTCCTGCTTTGAAAAAATTGGCTTTAGATTTAAAATTAAAATTTGATGAAATTTTAGGAGTTTGTGTAAACTATAATGATAAGCGCACGAATACTATTATGACTTCAAATATGTCAACACTTACCGGACAGGATTTTTATAAAGAGGCAATTCTTGGGATTGAATATCAAATTAGCGCAGGCAGTTTTTTTCAAGTTAATCCCCTAGCTGCAGCAGAAATTTTTCAAACAGTAAAAGAAATTATTTCAAAAAAATTTGAAAACGAAAATAAACCTACTGTTCTTGATACATATTGTGGTGTTGGCACTTTAGGCTTGACGCTGAAAGACATTGCGAAAGAAATATTTTTCGTAGAAGAAAATAAATCTTCAATCAATGATTTGAAAAAGAACATTGAATTGAACAAAATTGAAAATGCTCAAGTCTTTCTTGGCGACGCAAAACAAATTTTAGAGCAATTTAAAAATGAAAATAAGAAATTTGATGTAATAATTCTGGACCCTCCACGCAAAGGTTGCTCAAAAGAAGCATTGGACAGCGCAATAGTATTGTCGAATAAATACATAATTTATGTTAGCTGTAACCCTGCCACTTTAGCGAGAGATTTAAAATATTTAGACGAAAACGGCTACAGCGCCGATTTTATACAACCTGTCGATATGTTTTCTCACACCCATCACATCGAGTGTATAGCGGTTTTAGAACGCTGTTAACTACTTTACAGTCCCAGTGTTAAATAATTCAATATATTTATCGAGAGAACCGTTAGGTGTATCCCAACTGAAATCTTTTTTCATTCCATTGATTGACATTTGTTTGATTGTTTCAGGAGATTTATAAAAACTTTCTAATGCTCTTGTCATAGTATCGTTGAAAGCTTCTTTATTATTTTTTATCGAATTAGCACGAGGATTTTTGTTGTCGAAAATAGGCTCGTTCGTCAAATAACCAAAGAATTTATCAGTTAAAAATCCGTCTTTTTCATCGATTATAGTGTCAACTAAGCCGCCTGTTGATGTAGCAATAGGAATACTGCCTTTAGGCATTGCCTCCATTTGTGTTAACCCACAAGGTTCCCACTTACTCGGTATAGCTGTAAAATCGCTGCATGTTTGCAATATATCACGTAAAGGTGCACTAAAGCCTTCAAAAATAAATATTCTAGCAGCAGCCTGTTCATCAAACTCCGCAATAGAGTCTTTCATTGTATGTAATTGATTGGCAATAGATGCGTTTCCACTGCCTAAAACTGCGATTATCGGCTTTTCATCTTCAGGTTTTAAGTTTTTAATAACATGTTTCACACCTTCAGCAAAATAGTCAAATCCCTTTTGCCCATCAAAACGACCTATATTAGTAATAACAGGTGTTTTTTTATAATCTGCTGACTCATCTATATAACAATCATAAGGTCTGTATAGACTTACATTTTTCACAGGAGTTTTACCATCTATGTACTGTTTCGATAAATCATTTAAAAACTCAAATAAAATTTGCTTGTTTTCAGTTTTTATTTCATAACCTTTATCGTTGTACATACAGGCATAAGGCTTTAACGGATTTTTTAAATTAAAATTATTGTTAATATTATCCATAAATTTTTGGTTCGGCTCAGTTTTCGATTTATCATAGCCGTTAGTAATACCGAGAATAGTACCGTTTTCTTGTCGAATGCGATTTATTTTATCTAGACCGCAACCTAGCTCTTTAGCTGTACAAAGTTCATTTGCGTAATTTTGAGAAACAGCGACCCACCTATCTGCTAAATTCAAATTATGTACAGCCGAATTAAATGCACCATTATTAGTTTTGAACGGTGAATTTTCTTGATAATAGTCTTTTGCATACTTTAAAATTTTACTCGTATTTAGCTCAAAAAGTGTTTTGTTCAACTGATTAACATTAGTTTTGTCTTGTCCTTGATACTGAGCATTATGTGCGATATGAATAATTGGTGTATTATCTAGATATTGAAGAACATCTTTACTGATTTTGTGGTTATCAGCTTCAATTGGCGCTACATAACGCATTAAACTACTAATTGTACTCGTGTGCCAATCATTTGCAACCAGAATATTAGGTTGGGTTAAATCAATTTTATTTTCTTTTGCTTTTTGCATTAATTTATATGTTGCTTTAGAAAATACCAACATTCTTTCAACTTCACCAACATTGTAATTATTCAGTACATAAGCTCCTTTACAGCCTTTATTGTTAGATTGTGATGGCGTAATATTAAAATATTTATCATTTCTGAACAAAACGTATTTTGTTCCATTCTTTTCACATGAATAAATATCAACCATCACAGGTTTTAAGTCATTTCTGTTGTTTGCTACATTTAAACCTAGAGAAGTTATTTTTTTTAATTCCACGTCTTTAAATTTTTCAGAGCCGCTGTAAAATATTTTCCCATCTTTGTTTGTAAAAGAAGCAACTTTACCGAAGCCGTCATCTCCGACATAAGCAGGAGTTAGTACAACCATTTCATTTTTTTTGTCGTTCGCAAATCTTTTATTGAAAGCATCAGGTAGTTGCGTTGCTACCTCAGCTAATCCACCCACTTTCATAAATGTTTCTGTTTCTGCTGTCATCATCCATGCTTGAATACCCTTTGAAGTATCTGCCCATGGATAGTTAGCCTCTATACGATTGCCTGTCTCTGTTTTTAGTCGTGCTATCGTAGCATGTGATATATTTTTATTTTTCTCTTTTGCACAAAAATTTATCGCTGATATGCCTTGCAGCATATCACATTGCACTCTTTTCTCATTGCAGTTTACAATATTAAAAGAATGTAAATCAACGCTTTCTTTCTCGCTTACTGCTTTTCTAGGAATTCCTATAAAATTTTTAGTCGCATTTTTAGCTGAAAGTTCCAATTCTAATCTGATTGACACACTTATACCTCTTAAATAACCACATGTTTAGTATAAAACATCAAAATAAAATTATTACATATTAATACGTAAAATATTAAGTTAACTTTACAATATTAATATTTGTAAAGTTAGATTTAAGTCTTAAAAAACAGCTTTACCGCTAAATTTCGAATATTACTTATTTTTTATTGTCACATTACATTAAAGTTTCAAAAAAAAATTGTCGATATACACGACGAAAGCTCAGATATAAAAATAGGAAATATTGTATGAATAATTACACAAATTTAACGAATTTGTACTCAGCGTACCAAAATAAAAAAGCATATGAACAGCTTGAAAATGATAATAAAAATAAAAAGAAGTCACTTGAGTCAGATTGGGAAAAGGGAGATTTGAACAAAAATGGCAAACTAGATGACAAAAAATCAATAAATAACAATATCAAAGAAAAAGAGTCAGTGGAACTATTATTTGATGTCAATGGTGACTCGAAAATTGACATGAATGACCTATTAAATTTTAATACAAATGTAGATTTAGACGGTGATGAAGTTATTTCAGATGCAGAAAAAACATTTTTAGCGGAGCAAAAAACTAATTTAGAAAACAAATTGCTAAAAGAGTTGAAAGCGGATAATTCACTTACTTTGAATGATTATACTAATTTTCAAAATTCTTTAGTTGAATTCCAAAAAAACAATACTATTGCTGATGATTTGAAAACCTTTTTGAAAACTTATGAGTCTACTATGATGAATAAAATCAAAAATCAAACTGATTTGACAGGCGATAAAAAGACTGACATTAATGATTTAAACAGTTTTTTAAGTCTTACAGAAAAAAAAGATGAATTTGTCGATTTAGGGAATAACTCTGCGACATTTTTAAATAATATTGAAAGCAAAATAGAAAAGAAAGCTTTGGATTTTGACAATTCTGGCAATTTAACTCTAAATGATTTAGCGAAAGCACAATACACTCTTGACCAAGCTACTATCTATAAAAACGGACAAAATGGTAATTTGGGCTCATTGACTGAAGAACAAAAAGTCAGTAACTTTGACTACAACAAGGATGGTAAATTTGATGAAAAAGACATTCAGTCTTTGAACACTGTAGTTAATAAACTTGCTGAAAAGCTTGGGGTAAAAGATGCGAATGGTGATACAAAAATTGATGGCAATGATATAGCCAAAATAATTTCTGATTATCAAACAGCAAAAGTTACAACTCTTGAAAAAAAAGTCGATTTAGCTGGCGCTAAAGATATGTCTATTGAACAGTTAAAAGCTGAATTAGAAGACTATGAAACCAGTTCTGCGAACTATAAGGCTTTAAATAAATATATCCAAGCTCGTGTAGATGCTAAAACTGCACAAGAAAATTACGACGAAGCTAACGATGAAACATGTGTAAATGCACAGGCAGATTACGATGCCAAAGTACTGATTACCGGCGAAAAGAAAACGACATTGACACCTTTAGAAACTGCATATAAAGATATAGCCGCTGCTGCCGATAAAAAAATCGTGACCTCTGCAGCGGTAAAAGAACTTAAAGCAGCGAATAAAGCAGTTAGAACTGCAACAGCAGAAAAGGCTGAGGCTGACAAAGCTGTAACTACTGCATTTAAAAAATCTGGTCTTAAAAATGCTGAAAATAAAACGATTGAAGAACTAACTGCTGAAAGAAATCAGTATAGCGTAGGTTCAGCAAATTATAAAAAAATCGATGCATGCATAACAGCTTTAAACACTCAAAGTGAGAAAAAGACAAACTTGGAAAATGCTCAAAAAGCTGTCGCTGAATGCAAGCTGAAAAAAATTTATGACGACTTTGTAATTCCAATTCCAATTTATCAAATTTAAACCCTACACCCATAATAGATCCAGGCAACATCATCGGGACCTAAATGAAAACGAGTAAGACTTATAAATATATAGTCACTTTATACCTCTCCATTAGGAGGGGTATAATAGTAACATACTCAAAATAAAGACTAACAATACTTACAACGTAAGAATACTTTTTTGAGTATTCTTTTTATGTTAATTTTTTTAGGATAGTATTTCTTTTCTAAGAGTTCTTTTTCAAAATACCAACGATTGGGTGAATTTTCTTTCATACTAAGACCACCCAATTGAAAATTCGCAATCACTAGTGGTATATACTGCACTACAATATCTGTTCCTTTTAAACTGCGAGTATTAAAATCCCAATCAGCTAATATTTTATATGTTTCATCATAATTACCAAATTTTACAAATAAGTTTTTTTTGTAAAAAATTACTTGGTGGTTAACATTATTTGAATAGAAAAAATCGTTTTTCTTTATATTATATTTGCCATAAGAAACAATATGAGAACTTTGGCGATTAATATCTATATAATTAGCGTCACCATAGAAAAATTCAGCTTTAGGATTTTTTTCAATTTGGTCTACAACTATTTGAACTACATTATCGTTGTAAAAAGAGTCATTAGCGTTCATAAAAATGAGATAATCGCCTGTCGCTTTGCCAATAGCTTTGTTCATTGCGCTGTAAATACCTGTATCAGGCTCACTAATTAAACAAGCTATTTTATTTGCATATTTTTTCAAAATATCAACAGTGCCGTCCGATGAAGCACCATCAACGACAACAAGTTCAATATTAGAATAAGTTTGAGAAAGAATGCTTTTTAAAGTATTTTCAATTGTTTCCGCAGCATTTAAGCAAACTGTCAAAACTGATATTTTTATACTATTGCTCACAGATACATTCCCGAAATTATTTAGTTAACGCTTTGACTTTGTCATGAGTTGTTGTTGATTGTTTAGCAACTGCATTCAACAAGCCCATAAACAATGGGTGTGGGCGTTCAGGACGAGATTTAAACTCGGGGTGAAACTGACAAGCAACGAACCAGTCATTTTTAGGTAACTCAACAATT
>CAZTVM010000059.1:0-12766 GCA_964617065.1 uncultured Muribaculaceae bacterium | reverse complement strand
TTTTAAATGGGTTTCCGACAAGTGGGAAATTTTTAAATAAAATCTCTTCAAATGTAATTAAAATTATCCTTTTTTTATCCTTTTTGAAACCTAAACAGTGTGCGAGATTGAGGGCAAAACGCAGAGAACCAACGGAAAAAAGGATAATTTTAAGGATAAGAAAAGGATAAAAAGGATATTTCTGACACTACATTTCTTTAGACATGGGAAGAGGCAACAAACCCCAATAAAACTAAACACTTTCCCGATTGCTTAAGATTACAAATTTATAAAACTATACTTCTAATTATAGAACTAAAATATAGTAAAATCAGAAACAGTCGACAAACTAATGGAAATGTATCAAGAAAAAGTTTATTAAAAAACTTTATGCTGTTTATTGAGTGATGGGACCTTTTTACGTAATATTTCGGTATCGCTTGCGTCCAAGCTAGTACAATTTTAACTAAACTTAATCATATCAGAGCACTACACTATAAAAAAAATGGAAAGTTTGTTATAATTACAGTTGGTGGCATGTCAAAACACGAGTATTATTGTATTAAAATCGGTAATTAAATGAATTTATTTAGAAAAATTAAAAAATTTGTAGAGCAAGTAAACAGTTTAGAACATAATCTTTCTAGCAACAAAGAGAGCTATTTTGAGGTTTACGAACGTAATTTGCAGTTGGAAAAAGAAATATCAAATCGCACTAAAGAACTTAATCAAGCCAATAAAACCTTACTTACATTACAAAATATTTGGGAAATGATGAATTCATCCCAGCCATTATCAGTTATTTTTGAAAATATTTTAGCCGGTTTGCAACGTGGATTAGATTATCATTCAGGGATTATTCTTCAATTAAAAGGTTCTGACGATGAAAGTTATTTTCAAGTCAAGGGTTATTTGGAAAACAATATTATTGACGAACTTAGTCTAAAATTAAACCAACCATTGAATTTACACAAATTAGCGTATGAAAAAGACAGTATAATCGCAAAATCATTAGCAACAAATCATATAGAGTTTACTACTGAATTCAAAGGTTTAATAAAATCGCTGGTGCCACAGCTTCCTGAGAATTATTTAACTGATTCAGAGTTGTGTGCAAAAACTAAATCAACGGTAGTGCTACCTCTTTTTGCTGATAACAAACCATTTGGTGTGATACTTGTGTTTTCGCCGAGAACCGAGCCGTCAGAAAGTGAACGAACTTTTTTAAATTTATTCGCTTATCAAACAGAGTTAGCAATAACTATTGCAAATTTGTTTGAAGAAGTTAAAAAACAAGCTATCTCTGATCCTTTAACAGATTTGTATAATCGCAGATACTTTGAAGAAGCGTTAATCCGTGAAACAGAACGTGCAAATCGTTTAAAACAACCGTTTTCCATTATTTCGTTTGATTTAGATTATTTAAAAAAGATTAACGACACGTATGGGCACGCTATGGGCGATTTAGCGATTAAAACTATCGCAAAAGTTATAAAAAGCAACGCTCGTTCAATAGACACACCTGCGAGACTCGGCGGTGAAGAATTCAGTATTCTTCTACCGGGAGTTGACGCCGACAATGCTTATATCGTTGCTGAACGTATTAGGACATCTATTGCTTCTCAAAAAATAGAGACAGTGGGAAATGTGACCGCAAGCGTTGGTGTCGCTACATTCGATGAGCATAGCGACAACCTTGATGAATTAGTGGAACTCGCTGACCAAGCTATGTACAGAGCTAAAATTAATGGCAGAAATCAGGTACAAATGGCTAAATCAAAAGATGACACGAATTGGCAGGAAACGGCAGTCGAAGCATTTATTGATATTTTGTCGAAAAAACGTATCCCCGTCGCTCAAAATGTAGCAAGCGACATTTGCAAAAAATTGAAAAATAAATCTGTACCTGATACCACTGTAAAAGAACTACTTTTCTCGACGGTTGATGTCATTTCTTCGTCTTATAACGAGCTTCATCAAAATGGCTTAACAAAAACAAAAGTTACTTTGGCTGCTAAAATTGCGAAAAAAATGGAATTATCAAAAGATGATATTGATAAGCTAAAAATTGCAATGCTACTTTACGATGTCGGGAATGCGTTGCTTCCTGAAGAAATTTTCAAGAAAAAAGACCCTTTAACAGAAGAAGAAATAGAAAAAATACACTCACACCCGGTGATTGCTGCAAGAAAAATTCTTAAGCCCATAAGTGTTATTTCTGATGTTGTGCCTATTATCGAGCACCACCATGAAAACTGGGACGGCTCTGGTTACCCAAGTAAAATATCAGGAGAAGAAATTCCCATCCTATCACAGATAATACTGCTAGTTGATGCTTATAGCGCACTAACTCAGAATAGACATTACCGTGTAGCCCTTAGTAAAGAAGAAGCGTTGCAACTCATACAAAAAGATGTCGACAGAAAGTGGAATAAAGCATTAGTTGACGTTTTCGTCGAGCTAATTTCTACAACACCTGAATTAAACAAAACCGAAAATTGATTATTGAATAATATCTTCTATTGAATATGAGCCGGCTTCGTCTCTCGCAGCTGTTTCAATAAGAATATAAGTCATGTAAGCCCCAAGTGCTACTGCTTTAGGGTCTAATTCTGTATTGTTGGCTGCTTCAATTATTGCCGTATTAATTTCCGGATTTTCTTCTTTTAAGTAATGTATCATTTTTTTGCGCCATGTCGGCACGTCCTGAAATATCTCTGCAAATACCAAACTGGCATGGTCTTCTGAAATTATCGGTAACAATAGTCTTCTCCTATCTATATAAATTTATATGTGTAGTATTATATACTAAAATTATTTTTTTTACTACTACTTATATATAAAAAATAAAACACAATTTATTTTAAATTCAAATTCAAGTTTAATTTTTTTTGTATAGGCTCAGCCTCGAACAAGTCCGACACCTCACAATTTAGTATTTCGCATAATTTGTCCATATTAGCATAAGACGGCTGCGTACGACCATTTGCCCATGAATATACTGTTTGCTGAGGTATAGAAAGTTCTTTTGCAAGCTTGTAAAGACTCCATTGCTTAAATTTTTGTGCAGCTTCTTTTATTTTAATTTTCATTGCAATTTACCTCAAAAAAATGATTACTGAACATACTTGTATTATATAATATTTTTGTACATAAATATTTCATCTGAATATACTAGTTTTGTGCTATTTATATCATACAAATAGGGTAAAACTTAGTTTTCTATAACAGCTATAATTGTACATAAGTTGATTTATAGATAAATGGCATTAAATAAGTAAGTTAGTTAGTGTCGTTATAGATGGGATTGATTTTATGAAAAAAGGTATTTTAATATTATTTTTAATTTCAGTTATGTGCGCTTCACAAGTAGTTGTATTTGCAACTGATAACGTCGCATTGCGTGCTGGTATTTCATTTTATAAAAACAGGAATTATGTTAGTTGTATTAACAAAATGCGTGAAGTCATTAACAAAGACAGGAGCAACGTTTTAGCTTATTATTATTTAGGTATGTCATACGCACAGACAGGCAGGACTACCGATGCAAAAACAGCTTATGAAAAAGTTATTTCGCTAAACACAGATGAAAAATTGACGAAGCGTGCATCTTTAGGTGTTGCTTGTTTAGAACCTGGCAAAGAGGGCAAATCAAATCCTTTGTGCAGGGTTAACAGCAAAATGGATGAAGATGTAAATTATTTGTATAAAAAGAATGTTTTTGCGTTGCCTGAGCCTGCGAAGGATATAAAACAAATTGAGCTTAATGTAATTAAAAATACTTACGGTGCGGATGTCAATAATGCTGTTAAGTACAATAAATCTGATAATTCTGACTTAAATCCGATGGTTGAAAAAAAAAACTTAGTTAGCGACAACACTCAAGCTCAACCTACGGATGAAGAAATCGCTAACGCTGTTAAAACACTTGCTCGTGCTGGAATAAATCCTTTTCAAATGCAGACAACTAATCTGCCATTTTATGGCAACCAGCCATATCAACAACTTTACAAGCAAAATCCTGAACTGATGCAATTGCAAATGATGAGTGGGCAAAACAGAAATTCTAACGGAAGTGATTTTATGGCTATGATGCCTTATTTACTTGCTCAATATAGTCAAAACAACAATAATGAAAATAGAATTGACCCTGAATTGATGAAAACTATGATGATGAATTCAATGATGGGGAGTGTAGGTGCTGATATGTTTTCTGGACAAGAAAATGGAAATTATTAAATAGGGAAGGTTGCTAATAATGTTGATTAAAACAGAAAAATTTGGTGATGTTGAAATTAATAAAGAATATATATTTAATTTTGTGAAACCAATTATAGGATTTGAAAAATTAGACAAGTATGTCTTGATTGAACATGATGAGAGCTCACCGTTCAAATGGCTCCAGTCAGTTCAGGAACCTGCGTTAGCATTCCCTATTACCAGCGCAAGTTATTTTGATATCGATTATCAATTTGAACTCAACGATGAAGACATAAATACACTAAGAATAAAAACCGAAGAAGATTTGTTGATATTGAACATTGTGAGTATACCAGTCAACCAGCCACAAAATTCGACGATAAATTTGTTGAGTCCGATAGTAATAAATTTTACTAATAAGAACGCAATGCAAATAATTTTGCAAAATACAAATTATACGACAAGAAAAGCTTTGTTCGCTGATACTGCAACAACCGAAAATTAAATTATAGGAGAATATTGTGCTCGTTTTAACAAGAAAAAATGGTCAAAAAATAATGATAGGTGACGATATAGAACTAATTGTTATAGAAAGTAATAATAATTCTGTAAAATTAGGCATTAACGCACCAAAAAACGTTTCAGTGTACCGAGAGGAAGTGTACAAAGAAATTAAAAATCTGAATAATGTGAGCCATTTGGCGTCGTTTAATGAATTAAACAAATTAGAAGATTTATTAGTTTCTCAAAAGAGTGAAACCTTGAATAAAAAATTGAATTTCGTGTCTGCAAAAGTCAAGATCGATGAATAACAGTGAGTTTATTACAGAATTATATGTCAATAAAAATTTTGGCAAGTTAAAACAATACTATTTGCCGGAAGCTAGTACCGCAAGTTTGACACATTTGGCTCGTGTTTTGTTTATTTCAGGCGACTATATTTCAGCTGAACAGATTTACGTAAAATTAGGTCAAGATTTAGAAAGTGGGTATTGTGCACTTTATCAAAGTAATATACAGAAAGCAGAATTTTTTTGGAAAAACCTACGAGATGAGTCACCATGCGCTCTTTGGGCGCAATCACTTTTAGAAATCTTAAAAAATGATGTACATTTTTATCCGTCTTTTTTTCAATTGCGTAGCTTTCTTGAAATTGATTTGCACAATTTTATAATAAATAAACAATTCGATTATGTGCAAAAAATAGTTAATATACTTGGAATACTGGTTCAAATTAATGGTGAATCTTACAAATATGTCGGACGAGTTTTTTATAACAATGGTAATTACAAAGATGCTGTTACGCTTCTTGAAAAATCGAAAGATATATGTTACGAAGACCCAGAAGTACATGTCCTGCTAGCAAAGGCTTATCAAGCGCAAAATGAGATTATTTTAGCCAAAAAATCTATACAAAATTGCCTGAATGTGGTACCTGATTATTATCCGGCACTAAAGTTTTTTAACAGCTGATTTCATGTAATTTTTTGTTACATTAAGATTGTAAATTTTTTTTTATTTAGTGTATAGTGGTGTTGATATCAAAAGGAGGAAGTAAAAAGATTATGGGAAAATTTAATTTATTAGCTTATATTTTGCCACCAGAAGAAAAGGTGTTTTACCATTTGTTTGAAGACAGCGCAAGGGTCTGTAAAGAAATAGCACTTTTGTATGATGAAATTGTACAAAACGGTATCAACGAAGAACGTGTTATAAAAGCGAAAACTTTAAAACATAAAAGTAATGATTTATTGAAAGAAAATCTATTAAAACTTAATCAGTGTTTTGTTACACCCATTGACCGAGAAGATATACAGCTGATAGCCACTCAACTCAATAAAATAACAAAACGAATTGTAAAAGCTTGTGTTAATTTAAGAGTTTATCGTTTGGAATGTTTCACTGAAAATATGAAAAAACAAGCGCAAACACTTCTTAATGCTACTGATGAATTGATTTTTATTGTTGAACATTTTAGAAAAGTGTCCTCTGTGAAAGAAATGACAGAAGCTAATTTAAAAATGAAAGAAATAGAAAGTCACGGCGACGAAATACTTTATCGTGCTATGGATGAACTTTTTTCAGGTAAGCACGACGCATTGAACGTAATAAAAATGCGTGACATTCACAAAGATATTGAAAATGCGTTAGATAATTGTTTTTTAATCTCTGACGAAGTTGTAAATATTGTTTTGAAACAAAGTTAATACAAGGGAGAGAACCTAAATGACATTATCTGTAATTTTATTAATAGCCGTTATCATAGCAGCTTTAGTTTTTGAGTATATAAATGGATTTCATGATTGCGCAAATGCAATAGCGACAGTCGTTTCAACAAGAGTTTTAACACCCAAACAAGCAGTTTTGTTCGGCGCAGGACTTGAGTTCATAGGTGCTTTGCTAGGAACGCATGTCGCAAAAACAATCGGAGCCGGAATAGTAAATCCAGATTCAGTAACGCTTAAAGTTATTTTAGTTGCATTGCTAGCAGCTATTTGTTGGAATTTATTTACTTGGTTTTGTGGCTTACCATCGAGCAGTTCACACGCATTGATTGGTGGACTTATCGGCGCTTCGATTATTCATGCCGGCGTCGGAGTGGTTCATGTCAAAGGTATTTTGGAAAAAGTCGTTTTGCCTATGTTCACTTCACCTTTAATCGGCTTTGTTTTCGGTTTTTTATTTATGCTGCTCCTTGTTAGAATTTGTTATCATTTTAAAGTTATCCCTGATAAGGTTAATAAACGTTTCAGAAAACTGCAATTGCTCTCATCAGGAATGATGGCACTAAGTCATGGTATGAATGATGCACAAAAAACAATGGGTATAATTACTTTGGCACTTTTGAGCTTTGGCATTTTGACAAAAGATGCTAACGGTGGTTTTGATATTCCTTTGTATGTAATTATAATATGCGCATTAACAATGGCATGTGGTACAATGTCAGGCGGTTGGAAAATTATCAGAACGATGGGTAGTAAAATTATAAGACTTAAACCTATCCATGGATTTGCTGCTGAAACATCAGCTGCATCAGTTATTTTGATGGCTTCACATTTTGGCATACCACTCAGTACGACCCACGTTATATCTACCTCAATTATGGGCGTTGGTTCTACAATGAGAGCTTCTGCCGTAAAATGGGGTGTCGTTGGTAACATAGTATGGGCTTGGATTTTGACAATTCCAGTTTGTATGTTACTTGCAGCTACTTTTTATTGGATAGCGAAACATTGTTTGGCTATCGTGATGTAACTATCACAATTAAATAAAGACCTTTTCTTCAATTGTTTCTAAGTGCTTGACCATTGCGCAAGCAGCAACAGCGCCGTCAGCAGCTGCTGTTATAACTTGCCTCAGTGGTGTTACTCTAACATCGCCTATTGCATAGACACCGCTCACTGATGTTTGCATGTATTCATCTGTCACTATGAAACCGTTTTCATTTTGTTTTATTTGTCCGTTGAAAAAATCTGCATTCGGTGCAAAACCAATATATGGAAATACTCCATCCACAGTTAAATCCTTTATTTTATCCGATTTGACATTTTTGACGGTTAAAGTTCCAACAACATTTTCACCTTTTATTTCAAGTGGAATTGTATCATAAACAAATTCGATTTTTGAATTTTGAAAAGCTCGTTCTTGTACAATTTTATCAGCTCTAAGCGAGTCACGACGGTGAATTATATATACTTTTTTTGCGAATTTAGTTAAATAAATGGCTTCTTCGACAGCTGCATTACCTCCACCAATTACAGCAACTGTTTTTTCACGATAGAAAGCACCATCACAAATTGCACAGTAACTCACACCACGTCCGAGGAATTCTTTTTCGCCTATAATACCCAACTTTTTAGCTTGCGCACCTGTCGCAATAATAATACTTTTAGCTTTGTATAAAGTATCAGTTGTTTCAACAGTTTTTATATCAGAAATTAAATCGACATTTTGTATTTCTTGCATTTCAAAGCGTTGTACACCGAACTTATCTGCGTGTTCTTCGAATTTTTGCATTAACTCAAAGCCTTCGATAATAGGAAACCCCGGATAATTTTCAATTTCTAAATAATTAGATGGCTGACCGCCTGATGCTGAGATATCCACTATAGCTGTTTTTACAGAACCTCTTGCTGCATATATTCCTGCCGAAAAACCTGCCGGACCAGCGCCTAAGATGAGTGCGTCGAACTCTAATTCCGTTTTATTTCCCATTTTTCTTTAATTTTCCCTTCTTTATTATTTTTTTAATAATTAAAAATTTGTCCTAAATCCTCTGAAGAAACTTTCTTACCTTTTATACGGTACTCAATAATGTCTTCTCTGTAAACTCTGTTATTTTTGTATTTTTTAATTACCATTTTGTCTGTACCGTCAAACATTTCACCATTCAATATAATAGTAGGTGTTTCCAGTCCTATTTCGTCATCGCCCATAGATTGCCTGCTGAATTTAATAGTGTTGTCTTTTACTTCTTCAACAGTTACAGAGGCACTTGCACCTGAAAGCGGATTAGATAGTATAATTATATTACCATGTCTTTTTAATGTCCACAAATCGACACTGGTGTTATCATAAAGTTCAGGATTTGAATTTCTGGTGGCTACTGAGGCAACGACCCAACTGCCGTATAGCTCATCAGGAATTTTATCAATAAGCGAAATATTGCCTTCTAATACCGTCGTCGCAATTGCTTGCGCAATGCCGGTTAAAATAAAAAATGGCACAATAATTAATGATAGTAAAAATTTCATACTACCATGTATAATGATAAATCCACAAAAGTCTACACTATTCTAACTAATCACACCTACCCCTTGTGCCGATTGCATAGGCATACTTTCATTAGCTAATAATAATTTTGGGTCACTTGACTTAGCAAATGGGTTTGTAGCAACTTGGGCTTTTGCCAATTCTTCTTTATTTTTTGGGGCAAAAGGATTGTCCTTTTTTGTCTCTGTCGTAGTTGCTACTACAACATTTTCTTTATTTTCATTGTCAACTTTTTCCTTGTCTTTTGATTTATCCTTGAGTACACCTTGTGCTACCATATCTTTATGACATTTCGCACCAATGTTTGATGCCAATTTCCATGAAGCTATTGAAGCGGTTACGAATGTAAGACCTTCAATAATACTCACCGCTGCCATCACTTTTGGATCTGCTAAAAGTGCCGTTTTACCAAATTTAAGTGCTACTTTAACAACTGATTTCCCGATGGTTTCATGAGCTTTGGCTAAACCGATTTTTGCCAGTTTTTCACCTGCAAACATACCGGCTAATCCAGCACCATCTGTCATAATAGCTTTTTCTTTGTCATCAGCTCGAACTATATTAAATGCGGTTGCCGCACAAATTAATGGATTAATATTTTTTCTTGCAAAATCCACACCACTAGCTGCATATCCCATAGCATTTTGGCTTATTTTTGCTTTTTCAATTGCTTCAACTGCCGACAATGCAGACTTACCAACAGTTTTGTCAAATATACTTAATTGTTGAGATAATGTTCCCAATCCCTCAACTGCATTTACAGCTTGTCCTGCAGCAATTGCGCCTCTTACAACATTTCCATGTACAGCTCGGTCGGTACTTCTTGCACAAAAAGTTCCGTCTTTGATAAAATTGTTTCTTAAAAACGGTAATCCAACCGCCGTTACTGCACACATAACTTTTACTTACCTAACACACTGTAAACTACTTCTTAAATTAATAAAAAAAAATAAAGTTTAATAATTGCCTAATTTTAAAAAATTGAAATATTTTGTAATATTTTTTAGACAAAATCTAGCGATTGTTCTGATTCTACACACAATACCGCTAAAATTTGATGTAATATAGAATTAGAAAACTAATTATTTATTTCATTTCAACTAAAAAAGTAGTAGGTGTTTTTTTCATTTTTTTAAGTTATACTAATACGTAAATAATAGAGTAATGAAAGAAAAAGAAGAAAGAAGAAAGAAGAAAAAAATGAATGAAGAAGCAAAAAGAATTGAATTACCAATCGGAGACAAAACAGTAATTGTAGAAACAGGCAAGTATGCGAAAAGTGCAACATCATCGGTAACAGTCAGATGTGGAGACACAATGTTGTTTGTGCATGCTACAGTTAGTCAAGAACCTCGTGTAGGTATAGATTTTTTCCCATTATTAATAGATTATGAAGAAAGAATGTCTGCTATCGGACGTATTCCCGGTGGCTTTAACAGAAGTGAAGGTCGTCCTTCGGACAAGGCTGTCTTAATATCAAGACTTATCGACAGACCAATTAGACCACTATTCCCCAAAGGATATCGTAACGATGTTCAAATCGTTGCTCAATTAATGAGTTCAGACCAAGTGAACCAACCAGATACACTCGCAATGCTTGGCGCCTCTTTTGCTTTAATGCTTTCAGGCGCACCTTTTGAAGGACCTATCGGCGCAGTAAGAGTTTCAAAAGTTAACGGTGAATTAGTCGCTAACCCTACATACAAAGAAGCTGAAAAATCAGATATAGACATCGTTGTCGCAGGCACAGCTGAATCCGTTATTATGGTTGAAGCAGGTTGCAACTTTGTGACTGAAGACGATATTATGGACGCTGTTGAATTCGCACAAATTGAAATTAAAAAACAAATTGAAGCTCAAATTCAGTTTGCAAAAGACTGTGGTGTTGAAACAAAAACTTTCGTTAATCCTTATGATACAACTGAATTAGCACAATTAATTAAATCAACTGCATTTGAGTTAGTTTACGACGCATATCATAATTTTGATCGTGAAGCCAGAAAAGCTAAGTTAGATGAAGCTAAAACTTTAGTAAAAGAAAAAATCGATGCGTTAGAGGATGAAAGCCCTATCAAAAAAATGATGGAAGAAACAGGCATAGATTTTGTTTCTGAAGAATTTAAGTATTTAGAAAAGAAAATAATGCGTGCAATGATTAAACAAGAAGGTGTACGTGCAGACGGTCGCAAAGTTACTGAGGTTAGACCGATTTGGTGTGAAACAGGAATTATTCCTCGTGCTCACGGTTCTGCAGTCTTTACTCGTGGTCAAACTCAAGTATTATCAGTGGCTACTTTAGCAGGTCCAGGCATGGCTCAAGAACTGGACGGTGTCGACCCTCAGTCGTCTAAGAAATTTATGCACAAATACATATTCCCAGGATTTTCAGTTGGTGAAGTTAAACCCCTGAGAGGTCCAGGCAGACGTGAAGTCGGTCACGGTCATTTAGCAGAAAGAGCAAATATTCCCGCTTTGCCGGATGAAAGTAAATTCGGTTATACCATTCGTGTTACATCTGATGTTTTAGAGTCAAACGGCTCCACTTCAATGGCTTCTACTTGTGGTACTTCAATGGCACTTATGGACGCAGGCGTTCCAGTAAAATGCGCTATTGGCGGTGTTGCAATGGGCTTAATTAAAGAAGGCGACGAAGATATTGTCTTGACTGACATTCAAGGTATTGAAGACTTTTTAGGTGATATGGACTTTAAAGTTACAGGTAACAGCGAAGCCATTACTGCGTTGCAAATGGATATGAAAATAAAAGGCATTTCTAATACAACATTAAGAAAAGCTTTAGCACAAGCCAAAGAAGGTCGTTTACATATTTTGGGTAAAATGCAAGAAGTTATTTCGCAACCAAAAGATGACCTTTCACCATTTGCGCCGAGAATATTCACTATGACTATCCCTACGGAAGATATTGGCACAGTAATAGGACCCGGCGGTAAAAATATAAGAAATATAATTGACAGTTCTGGGGTTGAAATTGATATCCAAGACAGCGGCTTAGTTACTATTACCTCTAATGATAAAGACGGCGCTGATATAGCGATGAAAATGATTAAAGACATGGTCTTTAAACCTACGGAAGGTATGATTTTAACTGGTAAAGTTGTTAGAATTATTCCTATTGGTGCTTTTGTAGAACTCGCCCCAGGCAAAGACGGTATGGTTCACATTTCTCAAATTTGTAATGAACGTATAGAAACTGTTGAATCAAGATTGTCAGTAGGCGATGTTGTAAAAGTTAAAGTCGTTAAAATCGATGAAAAAGGCAGAGTAAATTTAACAATGAAAAATTTACCGGAATAAGACTAATTCCAAACAGAAAAAAGAGGTATTTTAAAAGTACCTCTTTTTGTTGGAAAAAATTTTTGAATTAAACCCCAAATAAGTCATGTAAAAATCGTTCAACTGTTACATAATATTGCTGTGACATTATATACAAAAATATAACATTTAAAATCATTAAACAAATATGCTCAACTTCCATTTTAAAATGAAATAACTGTTTGTCGACAAATATATAAAGCATTAACAAGTAATAAATTAAAACAACCACATTATAAACAACGACTTGCGACATGATAAACCTCAAAATATATTCCAACTTTCCTATTTTAACAAAAAAAATTAAAGTTTTCTACTTGAAAACAAATTATTTTTTGACTAGGATTAAAGATGTTGCAGTAAAGTCATTTCGGGCTTAGTTGAAAATTGAATACAACTTCGGGATGTAGCGCACTGAGCAAGCGGAAAGCTTGCGATTTAGAATTGTAGCGTGCTACCAAGCCCATTTGAAAATTGAATA
>CAZTVM010000058.1:6471-12789 GCA_964617065.1 uncultured Muribaculaceae bacterium | reverse complement strand
TGTTGCTTATTGCGGAAATGAATGTTGCTTATTGCGGAAATGAATGTTGCTTATTGCGGAAATGAATGTTGCTTATTAAATTTGAAAAACCGCATAAACACTGGATTTTTTGAAACCGAAAATAATATTTAAAATAATATTTAAAATATTATCAATCAATCAAGGAAGAATTATCAAACAAAAAATCAATAAATAAGAAATTTGGGTTGGTTGGCTGATTAGAGAAAATAAATTGATAAAATTTGACGAACGATTTATTGAACCTGCTGATTTTATCGACAAGAAATATGTATATCACACCTAAATATCTTACGGAAAATAGGAAAAAACTATTGCAGACTTGCGTGAACGTGCCAAAAATTCTGAATGTCAATTAAAAGCCGTAGAATTAGCTACAAGCGACGAAATGACTAAAAAGGATAAATTACTCGACGAATACAAAAAAAGCTGTACGGAGCTTGTAGAACGTACACAAACGGCTCAAAAGGAATGTAAGCAAGCAGAAGATATTGCTGTAATGTGCAAAGACCAGCTGAATACTGTTAAAGCAAAATATCATAGGTCATATTTTATGTCAATATAAAATATGACCTATGATGAAAAAGTCTATGACCTATAATGAAAAAATAAATTTGAAAAACCGCATTATAAGTGGGGTTACGCTAAATCACATTTCGTCAGTAATCAAGTAGAGTAATCAAGTATGTAATCACGGTATAATAACAACCAACCAAGGGAACCCGCTTAAAAAAGTTTTAAATAAAAGATAATTTGGGTTGGTTGGCTGATTAGAGAAAATAAATTGATAAAATTTGACGAACGATTTATTGAAACTGCTGATTTTACCGACAAGAAATGTGTATATCACACCAAAATATCTTACAGAAAAAGAAAAAAATGATAAAAAAAAATGAATGGGGTATACTTGAAACAGCCGAAAGCATATGATATAATCAGCTTAGGCAAACGACGTAAAATCTAAATAACAACGAAACCCCTCACTACCGTTAATAGTGAGGGGTTTCTATTCCGTTTTGGCAAGGTGGACTAAACCTTAGGTCGGCTGCCATTATTTCTTACTGTCCAACCATTTGCAAATGTAGTAGGCAACTACACTTGCCACAACAGCAATTATAAACGACGTAAAATCCATAACAACACCCCCGTTCCTTGCCTGTGTCGGGGTGGCAACAATGGTACTATATCATAAAAAAGCACTGCTTGCAATAGTAAGCGGTGCTTTTTTATTTTTGTAGTGTATTACATTACAATGTAATTTATTGTATTACAAGTATTGACAGCTGTAATAAAAGTCAGTATAATAAAAACACAATGAAAATTTAGTTAAAAAGGAGTTTGAGAAATATGCCAACAGAAGAAAAAAACGAAAAAAAAGTACGTTCGATACGAGCTGATGAAGAAACGTACAACAAGTTTAAGAGTATATGCGAAGAAACAGGAGGACAAGCAGAGGGATTGTCAGCACTTGTATCTTCTTATGAGTTAGGACAAGCCAAAGAAGTATTAAGCGGACAGGCAGACAACATTGACGACTTCAAGGCTCGTATAGACGGAATTATCAGAGCATATATAAACGCATTGGATATGACAGTTAATTCAGAAGAACGTATCAGAGCCGAATTTTCAGTACGTCTTGATAATCAGGAAAAAACTATTGCAGACTTGCGTGAACGTGCCAAAAATTCTGAATGTCAATTAAAAGCCGTAGAATTAGCTACAAGCGACGAAATGACTAAAAAGGATAAATTACTCGACGAATACAAAAAAAGCTGTACGGAGCTTGTAGAACGTACACAAACGGCTCAAAAGGAATGTAAGCAAGCAGAAGATATTGCTGTAATGTGCAAAGACCAGCTGAATACTGTTAAAGCAAAATTAGAAACTGTAAAAGATAAAGCAGAAAAGTCAGACGAATATAAAATTGAATTAGAAAAAATTACAAATGAAAAAAATAAATTATTAGAAAAAATTTCTTCACTTGAACAAAAAATTGAACAAACCAAAAAAGAAGAAAAATTATTAGCAAGAATTTCTGTTGCGGAAACAATAGAAAAATATATTCAGCAAATAGAAATAATTCAAAAAGAACATAATGCTCAGGTTCAAAATTATATTGAAAAAATTGAAAAATATCAGCTATTGTTAGAACAAAAAAAGCAGAGCAGACAAAACCAAAAAAATTGAAAAAATTTTTTTGGTTTTGGATTTTTTGTTTTTTGGTGAGCGTAAGCAATTTTAATTTTTGCATTTTTTGCAAAATAGGGGTTGTGGGGATATGCCACACACAAGCGATTTGTAAAGCGTTATGCTTTACAAAATCTATGCTTGCGACCTCCTGTGGAGGTCCGTTTTAACCCTGTTATTATTTTGGTTGATTTTTAGTATATAGGAGATGAATTTATGAATGACGAGCAAAGAAAAATAATAGTAAATTTTCGAGCAACACCAACAGAAAAGAAAATGTTGCAAGAAAAAGCTGAACAGGCTCGTATGAGTTTGTCGGCTTATGTTATGGCACTGGCAGAAAATAAAAAAATAACGGTTGCAGAAAAAATACCAGAACTGGTTTATGAAATTGCAAAGATTGGTACAAACGTAAATCAGATTGCTCACGTTGCAAACTCTCAAAAATTTGTAAATCCCGCTCAGCTCGAAAATGTTTTGTCTATGTTGGAAATAACGAAAAATAATACGCAAAAAATATTATCTGAACTTTATAATGAAAATGAGCATAGTCTTTCTGGAATTGAAAGAAAAATTGAAAATCTCAAAAAAGAAATCAAAGAGTTATCATCAAAGATTGAAAAATAGCAAACACTCCTGTTTTTTATAATCTATAATCTATTATCGACAAAGTATCTTCGGATATGATATAGTTGCCACCCCTATACAGGCACTGGAAGGGGGGCTGTTCTGTGGATAATATGTTCACTACTTTTCTTGTTTCTGTTATGGCAAGTGTAGTTGCCTACTACATTTGCAAATGGTTGGACAGAAAATAATTGTCGGCAACCAACCTGAGGTATAAGCCACCTCCGCCAAAAAAGGCATAGAAAACCCCCAGAGTTCGCACCTCTGGGGGTTTTTGCTGTCCTATGGACATATTCACTACTTTTGCCTACGGCTATTATATCATACTCAAATTTTAATTGCAATATACCCTCTAAAATCGCCATAAATGCCGTTTAAAGCATTTTCAGGGAAATATTGATAGTTATACCACTTGAACGATAACTATGGCTTAAAACGGCTGTAAAGGCGTTTTAACGCAATGTTTTGATTGAACTTAATTGTTCTGCACTATTTTCTAAATCCAAATCTGTGTTTCTGCTAACTAACCAGCAAAATTCTTTCTTTTTCTGTTGGCTTTTGGATTAAAGTTTTCAATGCTGATATTATCAGAAAAAAACAAAATGAACGCTTACCAGATGAGCAAAAACAACCGCCAAAGAGGAACGTACCGCATAGATAAATATCTTTTTATTTTTTTCTGCTGATATAAAATTGCGTAAATACTCATATTTTGTTCTATGAATTAACGTATTGCACAAATTGCAGTACGTTTTTTTGTTACAAGTGCTATTTTCATTTTGTTTTTTCTACAACTTTTTTGATTTGTGAAAAAAAATTTCTCAACCGCACTACTTCTCTACTTAACCTACTTAATATACTTTAATATACTTAGGGAAAATTTAGCCCAGTATTGATGCGGCTTTCAGAACTTAAAAAAGAGGTTTTGATAGTGAAAAAAGAGGTTTTGATAGTGAAAAAAGAGGTTTTGATAGTGAAAAAAGAGGTTTTGATAGCGTAAAAAAGAGGTTTTGATAGTCAAGCGTTCAAAAAATAGGTATTGACTAATTATTCTTTTTTCTATATAATATCGGATATATTCACTATTACATTAGAAAAAAAAAAGTTTTATTTTAAATTACTATTTTAAATGTGATTGTCCATTTTTATTCACAAAAAAAAAAAAAGTGACAGGAGTGCTACATAATGCAAGAAAAAAAGTACGAAATAGTATATAACGAAGAACACTACACGGTAGCCGCTAATGACATAATCAAGGGTAAACAGGCTATGACATTACAGACCGCACGGCTCATCAGACTGCTTATAACGCAAGTCTGCAAGGAAGATAACGATTTAAAAACATATACTTGCAGAATTGCCGAATTGTCAGAATTTTTAAATATTCCCTCAAGTAATTTGTATCGAGATATAAGAGATATTTGCGAAAGTGCTATGAAAAGTATTGTTTATATTGGTACTAATGACGCTAAACAGCCTTGGAAAATGTTCCACTGGGTGAGCTCCGCAGAGTATGACGGTAATGGCACATTGTCAATTAGACTATCAGACGAGATAAAACCTTATGTTCTTGCCCTCGACAAGTGGTTTACACAATATCAGTTAAAAAATATTTTACAATTCAATTCATACTACGCTATCAGACTGTATGAACTTTTGAAGTGTGAAGATGGCATTTCTCGAAAAAACAATTTAACGATAGAATTTACAGTTGCGTATCTTCGTGAGTTCTTCCAGTGTGAAAAAAAATACAGTCAAATTGGAGAATTTAAAAAAAATGTTATTGAGGTAGCTGTTAGGGAAATAAACGAAAAGTCAGATATAATGGTCTATGTAGATTATTTAAAGCGTGGCAGAATGATTACAAAAGTATCTTTTGAAATACACGAAAATCATAAGGTACGTGCGTTAAGAAAAACAATCGCAGAAAAAATATAGTAAAAAAACGGACATCTATTAAGACGTCCGTTTTTTTACTATATTTTTCTCTTGTTTCGAATATGGCTATTTTATGATATAATATTTTTATTTACAGAGTGCTTTATAAAATCATATTTCAATAATTGAAATCTTCTGGTGAGCGTAAGCGATTTTAATTTTTGCATTTTTGCAAAATAGGGGTTGTGGGGATATGCCACACACAAGCGATTTGTAAAGCATACTGCTTTACAAAATCTATGCTTGCGACCTCCTGAGGAGGTCCGATTTTTCCCGAGAATTTTATTTGAATTTTTTTAGGGTTTTAGGGGTCACCCCTAACAAGCATATTGCCGACGGATGTAAGGCAATATAGCAATGTGTGGACACACATTGCAGTGCTTGCTATTCTTCATCAAGTACAGAATGACTTTCGTATTCTTCAATATCGTATGTAGAGTCATATCCATTTTTCTTTTCTGTTGTTTTATTCAATGATTTTTCATAATCACCTTCAATCATTTTTTTCAAATAAGCAAATCGGTCGGAAATTATTTTTCCATTTTTATTTAATTTTTTCGATTGATAGTCAAGTAAAATTATTTTGTTTTGAAAATAAGATAACCGTTGCCGTTCATCAACAAACTGCATAAGTTTTACAAGAAGTTCAAGCTGTTCTGAAGTAAATTCATTTTTGCAAATATCAGCATAGGCAACTGTTTCTTCTGTTAAACTTTTTGGTTCTGGTTGTTGTTTGATAAATTCTGAAAGACTTAATTGGTCAATATGCTTATTATTTTTTTTGATATTGAATACAACCGTTAGCCATTTTCCGCCTTTTCCCGATTTGCCTTTTTCGTATGTGTATGTAATATCTGTGTTTTCTGCAAGAGCTTGCTGGCAACTATCAAGAATACGCACCTTAAATCTTTCCCAACGAGAATATTCAGTAGAAGCAATTCCAAGCAATTCTCTAAGTTCCGCAACAGAAATTTCCCGTTTGCCAAGATTTTCATATTGTTTTAAAATTTCATACATTCTGATTTGATTAGTAGATTTAAGTTGCAAAGCATTCCAAAGTTCGTATGTAAAATATCTATTTTTAAAATCGAACATAAGCGGAAGAGCCTTGTCGTGTGCATCTATTGTTACATACCATTCGTCATATTCGTCCTTATCAAGTGTACATTCCTTGAATAATTGAAAAGCAGTATAGCCATAACCGCTTTCGTTTGGAACTTCAACTATTTGTTGGAGAAGATGTCGAATAACCAAACGAAAATGATTGATATTCATATCTTTTCCTAATTCCATAATCTTTCGGAAAGCTTCCAAAGGAAATTTAACCACCCTTGTTGAGGTATCTCTTGGATTGATTTTTGAAAGATATATGCTAAAAAATCGAAGTTCCTGTAATGACATATTGTTTTTATGCAATTCATTCAGAATATTTCTTTTTTCTACAATAGCCGTTTTAAAAATATTTTCATTTTCGTTTTTCTTCTTGCTTTTAGCCATAAAATCACCTCAATAACATCATAACAGATTACAGCAACATTGTCAATATAA
>CAZTVM010000058.1:0-6371 GCA_964617065.1 uncultured Muribaculaceae bacterium | reverse complement strand
TGTTGCTTATTGCGGAAATGAATGTTGCTTATTGCGGAAATGAATGTTGCTTATTGCGGAAATGAATGTTGCTTATTAAATTTGAAAAACCGCATAAACACTGGATTTTTTGAAACCGAAAATAATATTTAAAATAATATTTAAAATATTATCAATCAATCAAGGAAGAATTATCAAACAAAAAATCAATAAATAAGAAATTTGGGTTGGTTGGCTGATTAGAGAAAATAAATTGATAAAATTTGACGAACGATTTATTGAACCTGCTGATTTTATCGACAAGAAATATGTATATCACACCTAAATATCTTACGGAAAATAGGAAAAAACTATTGCAGACTTGCGTGAACGTGCCAAAAATTCTGAATGTCAATTAAAAGCCGTAGAATTAGCTACAAGCGACGAAATGACTAAAAAGGATAAATTACTCGACGAATACAAAAAAAGCTGTACGGAGCTTGTAGAACGTACACAAACGGCTCAAAAGGAATGTAAGCAAGCAGAAGATATTGCTGTAATGTGCAAAGACCAGCTGAATACTGTTAAAGCAAAATATCATAGGTCATATTTTATGTCAATATAAAATATGACCTATGATGAAAAAGTCTATGACCTATAATGAAAAAATAAATTTGAAAAACCGCATTATAAGTGGGGTTACGCTAAATCACATTTCGTCAGTAATCAAGTAGAGTAATCAAGTATGTAATCACGGTATAATAACAACCAACCAAGGGAACCCGCTTAAAAAAGTTTTAAATAAAAGATAATTTGGGTTGGTTGGCTGATTAGAGAAAATAAATTGATAAAATTTGACGAACGATTTATTGAAACTGCTGATTTTACCGACAAGAAATGTGTATATCACACCAAAATATCTTACAGAAAAAGAAAAAAATGATAAAAAAAAATGAATGGGGTATACTTGAAACAGCCGAAAGCATATGATATAATCAGCTTAGGCAAACGACGTAAAATCTAAATAACAACGAAACCCCTCACTACCGTTAATAGTGAGGGGTTTCTATTCCGTTTTGGCAAGGTGGACTAAACCTTAGGTCGGCTGCCATTATTTCTTACTGTCCAACCATTTGCAAATGTAGTAGGCAACTACACTTGCCACAACAGCAATTATAAACGACGTAAAATCCATAACAACACCCCCGTTCCTTGCCTGTGTCGGGGTGGCAACAATGGTACTATATCATAAAAAAGCACTGCTTGCAATAGTAAGCGGTGCTTTTTTATTTTTGTAGTGTATTACATTACAATGTAATTTATTGTATTACAAGTATTGACAGCTGTAATAAAAGTCAGTATAATAAAAACACAATGAAAATTTAGTTAAAAAGGAGTTTGAGAAATATGCCAACAGAAGAAAAAAACGAAAAAAAAGTACGTTCGATACGAGCTGATGAAGAAACGTACAACAAGTTTAAGAGTATATGCGAAGAAACAGGAGGACAAGCAGAGGGATTGTCAGCACTTGTATCTTCTTATGAGTTAGGACAAGCCAAAGAAGTATTAAGCGGACAGGCAGACAACATTGACGACTTCAAGGCTCGTATAGACGGAATTATCAGAGCATATATAAACGCATTGGATATGACAGTTAATTCAGAAGAACGTATCAGAGCCGAATTTTCAGTACGTCTTGATAATCAGGAAAAAACTATTGCAGACTTGCGTGAACGTGCCAAAAATTCTGAATGTCAATTAAAAGCCGTAGAATTAGCTACAAGCGACGAAATGACTAAAAAGGATAAATTACTCGACGAATACAAAAAAAGCTGTACGGAGCTTGTAGAACGTACACAAACGGCTCAAAAGGAATGTAAGCAAGCAGAAGATATTGCTGTAATGTGCAAAGACCAGCTGAATACTGTTAAAGCAAAATTAGAAACTGTAAAAGATAAAGCAGAAAAGTCAGACGAATATAAAATTGAATTAGAAAAAATTACAAATGAAAAAAATAAATTATTAGAAAAAATTTCTTCACTTGAACAAAAAATTGAACAAACCAAAAAAGAAGAAAAATTATTAGCAAGAATTTCTGTTGCGGAAACAATAGAAAAATATATTCAGCAAATAGAAATAATTCAAAAAGAACATAATGCTCAGGTTCAAAATTATATTGAAAAAATTGAAAAATATCAGCTATTGTTAGAACAAAAAAAGCAGAGCAGACAAAACCAAAAAAATTGAAAAAATTTTTTTGGTTTTGGATTTTTTGTTTTTTGGTGAGCGTAAGCAATTTTAATTTTTGCATTTTTTGCAAAATAGGGGTTGTGGGGATATGCCACACACAAGCGATTTGTAAAGCGTTATGCTTTACAAAATCTATGCTTGCGACCTCCTGTGGAGGTCCGTTTTAACCCTGTTATTATTTTGGTTGATTTTTAGTATATAGGAGATGAATTTATGAATGACGAGCAAAGAAAAATAATAGTAAATTTTCGAGCAACACCAACAGAAAAGAAAATGTTGCAAGAAAAAGCTGAACAGGCTCGTATGAGTTTGTCGGCTTATGTTATGGCACTGGCAGAAAATAAAAAAATAACGGTTGCAGAAAAAATACCAGAACTGGTTTATGAAATTGCAAAGATTGGTACAAACGTAAATCAGATTGCTCACGTTGCAAACTCTCAAAAATTTGTAAATCCCGCTCAGCTCGAAAATGTTTTGTCTATGTTGGAAATAACGAAAAATAATACGCAAAAAATATTATCTGAACTTTATAATGAAAATGAGCATAGTCTTTCTGGAATTGAAAGAAAAATTGAAAATCTCAAAAAAGAAATCAAAGAGTTATCATCAAAGATTGAAAAATAGCAAACACTCCTGTTTTTTATAATCTATAATCTATTATCGACAAAGTATCTTCGGATATGATATAGTTGCCACCCCTATACAGGCACTGGAAGGGGGGCTGTTCTGTGGATAATATGTTCACTACTTTTCTTGTTTCTGTTATGGCAAGTGTAGTTGCCTACTACATTTGCAAATGGTTGGACAGAAAATAATTGTCGGCAACCAACCTGAGGTATAAGCCACCTCCGCCAAAAAAGGCATAGAAAACCCCCAGAGTTCGCACCTCTGGGGGTTTTTGCTGTCCTATGGACATATTCACTACTTTTGCCTACGGCTATTATATCATACTCAAATTTTAATTGCAATATACCCTCTAAAATCGCCATAAATGCCGTTTAAAGCATTTTCAGGGAAATATTGATAGTTATACCACTTGAACGATAACTATGGCTTAAAACGGCTGTAAAGGCGTTTTAACGCAATGTTTTGATTGAACTTAATTGTTCTGCACTATTTTCTAAATCCAAATCTGTGTTTCTGCTAACTAACCAGCAAAATTCTTTCTTTTTCTGTTGGCTTTTGGATTAAAGTTTTCAATGCTGATATTATCAGAAAAAAACAAAATGAACGCTTACCAGATGAGCAAAAACAACCGCCAAAGAGGAACGTACCGCATAGATAAATATCTTTTTATTTTTTTCTGCTGATATAAAATTGCGTAAATACTCATATTTTGTTCTATGAATTAACGTATTGCACAAATTGCAGTACGTTTTTTTGTTACAAGTGCTATTTTCATTTTGTTTTTTCTACAACTTTTTTGATTTGTGAAAAAAAATTTCTCAACCGCACTACTTCTCTACTTAACCTACTTAATATACTTTAATATACTTAGGGAAAATTTAGCCCAGTATTGATGCGGCTTTCAGAACTTAAAAAAGAGGTTTTGATAGTGAAAAAAGAGGTTTTGATAGTGAAAAAAGAGGTTTTGATAGTGAAAAAAGAGGTTTTGATAGCGTAAAAAAGAGGTTTTGATAGTCAAGCGTTCAAAAAATAGGTATTGACTAATTATTCTTTTTTCTATATAATATCGGATATATTCACTATTACATTAGAAAAAAAAAAGTTTTATTTTAAATTACTATTTTAAATGTGATTGTCCATTTTTATTCACAAAAAAAAAAAAAGTGACAGGAGTGCTACATAATGCAAGAAAAAAAGTACGAAATAGTATATAACGAAGAACACTACACGGTAGCCGCTAATGACATAATCAAGGGTAAACAGGCTATGACATTACAGACCGCACGGCTCATCAGACTGCTTATAACGCAAGTCTGCAAGGAAGATAACGATTTAAAAACATATACTTGCAGAATTGCCGAATTGTCAGAATTTTTAAATATTCCCTCAAGTAATTTGTATCGAGATATAAGAGATATTTGCGAAAGTGCTATGAAAAGTATTGTTTATATTGGTACTAATGACGCTAAACAGCCTTGGAAAATGTTCCACTGGGTGAGCTCCGCAGAGTATGACGGTAATGGCACATTGTCAATTAGACTATCAGACGAGATAAAACCTTATGTTCTTGCCCTCGACAAGTGGTTTACACAATATCAGTTAAAAAATATTTTACAATTCAATTCATACTACGCTATCAGACTGTATGAACTTTTGAAGTGTGAAGATGGCATTTCTCGAAAAAACAATTTAACGATAGAATTTACAGTTGCGTATCTTCGTGAGTTCTTCCAGTGTGAAAAAAAATACAGTCAAATTGGAGAATTTAAAAAAAATGTTATTGAGGTAGCTGTTAGGGAAATAAACGAAAAGTCAGATATAATGGTCTATGTAGATTATTTAAAGCGTGGCAGAATGATTACAAAAGTATCTTTTGAAATACACGAAAATCATAAGGTACGTGCGTTAAGAAAAACAATCGCAGAAAAAATATAGTAAAAAAACGGACATCTATTAAGACGTCCGTTTTTTTACTATATTTTTCTCTTGTTTCGAATATGGCTATTTTATGATATAATATTTTTATTTACAGAGTGCTTTATAAAATCATATTTCAATAATTGAAATCTTCTGGTGAGCGTAAGCGATTTTAATTTTTGCATTTTTGCAAAATAGGGGTTGTGGGGATATGCCACACACAAGCGATTTGTAAAGCATACTGCTTTACAAAATCTATGCTTGCGACCTCCTGAGGAGGTCCGATTTTTCCCGAGAATTTTATTTGAATTTTTTTAGGGTTTTAGGGGTCACCCCTAACAAGCATATTGCCGACGGATGTAAGGCAATATAGCAATGTGTGGACACACATTGCAGTGCTTGCTATTCTTCATCAAGTACAGAATGACTTTCGTATTCTTCAATATCGTATGTAGAGTCATATCCATTTTTCTTTTCTGTTGTTTTATTCAATGATTTTTCATAATCACCTTCAATCATTTTTTTCAAATAAGCAAATCGGTCGGAAATTATTTTTCCATTTTTATTTAATTTTTTCGATTGATAGTCAAGTAAAATTATTTTGTTTTGAAAATAAGATAACCGTTGCCGTTCATCAACAAACTGCATAAGTTTTACAAGAAGTTCAAGCTGTTCTGAAGTAAATTCATTTTTGCAAATATCAGCATAGGCAACTGTTTCTTCTGTTAAACTTTTTGGTTCTGGTTGTTGTTTGATAAATTCTGAAAGACTTAATTGGTCAATATGCTTATTATTTTTTTTGATATTGAATACAACCGTTAGCCATTTTCCGCCTTTTCCCGATTTGCCTTTTTCGTATGTGTATGTAATATCTGTGTTTTCTGCAAGAGCTTGCTGGCAACTATCAAGAATACGCACCTTAAATCTTTCCCAACGAGAATATTCAGTAGAAGCAATTCCAAGCAATTCTCTAAGTTCCGCAACAGAAATTTCCCGTTTGCCAAGATTTTCATATTGTTTTAAAATTTCATACATTCTGATTTGATTAGTAGATTTAAGTTGCAAAGCATTCCAAAGTTCGTATGTAAAATATCTATTTTTAAAATCGAACATAAGCGGAAGAGCCTTGTCGTGTGCATCTATTGTTACATACCATTCGTCATATTCGTCCTTATCAAGTGTACATTCCTTGAATAATTGAAAAGCAGTATAGCCATAACCGCTTTCGTTTGGAACTTCAACTATTTGTTGGAGAAGATGTCGAATAACCAAACGAAAATGATTGATATTCATATCTTTTCCTAATTCCATAATCTTTCGGAAAGCTTCCAAAGGAAATTTAACCACCCTTGTTGAGGTATCTCTTGGATTGATTTTTGAAAGATATATGCTAAAAAATCGAAGTTCCTGTAATGACATATTGTTTTTATGCAATTCATTCAGAATATTTCTTTTTTCTACAATAGCCGTTTTAAAAATATTTTCATTTTCGTTTTTCTTCTTGCTTTTAGCCATAAAATCACCTCAATAACATCATAACAGATTACAGCAACATTGTCAATATAATGTTGCTTATTGCGGAAATGAATGTTGCTTATTGCGGAAATGAATGTTGCTTA
>CAZTVM010000057.1:0-12855 GCA_964617065.1 uncultured Muribaculaceae bacterium | reverse complement strand
CAGAGATTTAGCCATAAAAGAGGAGTGTATACGTCGCTCACTCTCTGGAGTCGATAATTTTTTAATTGTAAACTTAATCAAAGTATTTTTTTCGACAGTTGCTTTCCAAATAGCCTCTAAATCCTCTAAATCTTTGGTTTTTTGCTCATCCATTATTTCTTTTAGATTATAGTCTTCATTTACCAACAAACTTTTGCTATCTTTTTTTACAGGCTCTTGCAAAATAAGTTGGTGTGTAGGCGCAAGGTTCAAATTGACTTCACTTACATTCGCAGCAAAAACAGGTTGCACTTGAGCAAATGCCAAAATATAAACCAAGAGTTTAGTAATATTATTTTTAACTAACTTTTCCATAACCAATCTAGTAATTTTCAAATTCTCTTAACTGAATTAACCTCGCTAATATTATTGCATGAAAAATAAAGAATAGCTTGCATTGTTGTATTAAGAAATGTAAATATGAATTTTAACGTTATAAACACTTGTTATTAGAGAGTTATCGGCGTGTTCTTAAAAAAAACAGTAATTTCAAATGGCAATTTTTTATATTCATAATAATTAAATAATTATGAATTGAATATGACTTGTCTATGAAGGAGAAAAAAAATGATACAAGTGCCGCAATCACAATATATCCCACAAGTACAATCACAGCAGATTACGCCGTTTATAGCGCAGCCACAGCCGGCATGCCCACAACAAATGCAAATGCCTGCTTTTAACCAACCTGCTGCATTTATCCCTCAAATGCCTTATTGTCCTCCTGCACCATGCGCATATCAAGATAACGTAGCGGCAATAGCAAGATATGCTCAACCAAGATATAGTGGTGTTAGTATTGAAATTAACGAACCTCAAGTAAAAGTTCCTCCTCAAGGACAATCCTTTATCCCCGGACAATTCCAACCTGTTAGTGCCTTACCACAACAATCTGTTTACACATGCCCTGTAGGTAGTATGTACGCACAGCCAATGCCACAACCAACTTATATACAACAACCTGTTGTACTGCCTCCTGCGCCACCTGTTCCGCAGCCTGCGGTATTAGAACAGCCACCGGTAGGTCAAATTCCTAGTGTGCTGCCTGTTCCTGTTATAGAAAATGCCCCAACAGTAGTTTATGATAACAAAACTGCGAGTACTCCAGAAACAGAAATAGCTCCCCCTGTAGCAGAGGCAAAAATCCCTGAAGAAACTGCAAAAACTAATACAGTAGCCACTATCGATATACCGGCTGTAATTACTCAGCTAAAATCAAAAGACTTGAATGCACAAGGCACTGCGATGGAAAATATGGCGACTACATTAGAAACTAATCCAGCAGAAGCTACGCAGTATTTAGACACAAGCGTTATGGAATCTTTAGTTGATGTTTTAAATCAAGACACTACGAACTTAGCACAAGCTACACCACGTCAAAGAACATTAAGAGATAAAATGATGAGTGGTCAACAAATTTCTGACGCTGAAAAAGCAGAAGCTTCTCAATTATCGGATTATGAGTTAGGTGAACGTAATAAGCAATACGCACTTTATACAATAGCAATGTTGCAAGACTCATTAGGTAAGGAAGTTGAAAAAACAGGCACTAAGTTAGCAATAAACGATTTACCGGCTATCGAATCTGTTATTAAAACAGTCAAAGACAATCCAAACCCAATGTTAAGAGCTAGCGCAATAGCAGGTCTTTCTTACATCGCAAAACCTGAATACAAACCAGTTCTTTCACAAATCTTCACGTTAGCTAAGGATGATTCTGACCCGACTGTTCAAGATGTAGCAAAAGAAGCTTTATCTAAATTAGAACAACCGACAGCTACAGCAACAGCTAGTGTTGAGTCAGTCAAAAAAGAACCTTCAGTTACGAGTTCGACTGCTACAGCAGCATAAAAAATTTGCACAAAATGCTTATGCCAACATTAAATTAAATTTCTAATAATTCTCAGCCGACCTCGTGGTATAAGTGGCATGCTTAAAATGTGATTGTGTGATATTCGGCAAAAAAATTAAAAAGCTGATAATTTAACTAAATTGTCAGCTTTTATTTTGTTTAGATTATAATTGTAATTATGAAAACAGTTTATATACAGACATTGGGTTGTCAAATGAATAAATCAGATACCGAACGCATGCTCGGTATGCTGACGCACTTAAATTATGAAGAAGTTGAAAATCCTAAAGATGCGAACTTGTTAATTATAAACACATGTAGTATACGGCAATTGTCAGCTGACAAGGCCTATAGCACTCTTGGAGTATGGGGTAAATGGAAGAAAAAAAATCCTGAACTAAAAATAGCTATATGTGGCTGCGTCGCACAACAAGATAAAAATAGCATTTTTAACCGTGCGCCCTATATAGATTTGGTTTTTGGCACACACAATATTTATCAATTACCTGAATTGATAAAAAAAATTGAAAGTGGGGAAAAGGTAATCGCTGCAGATGACGTACCGTATCCTGAAAATTCTGATTACGAAATTATACGTGCGAAAGGCATAAACGCTTGGATACCGATTATTGAAGGGTGCAACAATTTTTGCACTTACTGTATAGTCCCTTACACCAGAGGCAGAGAACGTTCTCGCAAGCAAGATGTGATTATAGCTGAAGCAAAAAAGGCTTTGGCTCACGGTTTCAAAGAAATAACTTTGTTAGGGCAAAATGTTGACAGCTATGGTAAAGACTTAAAAGACGAAAACGTGAATCTATCAACTTTATTGAGCGCTTTAAATGACTTAGATGGCGATTTTAGAATCAGGTTTGTTACTTCATATCCGACTGATATCACTGATGAACTTATAACTACTGTAAATTCATGTAAAAAAGTTTGTGAATATTTTCATATACCGATGCAATCTGGCAACAGTGACATATTAAAGGCGATGAACAGACGCTACAACAGAGATGAATATACTAAAATAGTAACAAAAATTCGTAATACTTTTAGAAATGTAACTATTACAAGTGACTTTATTGCAGGGTTCCCTGGCGAAAGCGAGGACCAATTTTTGGATACATTAAACGCAATTGAAGAATTAGAATTAGATTACTCAAACACCGCAGCTTATTCTCCGAGGGAGTTGACTGTTGCAGCGAAATGGGTTCAAAAATTTGTAAGTGAAGATGTTAAAAAAGAACGTTTAGCTCGATTAAATGAAAAAAATCGTGAAGCATGCCTGAAATCTAACCAAAAATGTGTTGGACAAGTTTTTGAAATTTTAGTGGAGAATTTTGAAGTAAAAAGCGGAAAAAACATTTTAACTGGACGAGCAAGAAACAATAAAATAGTGCATTTTGAGGGCGATGAAAAATACGTTGGAGAATTTGTTGACGTAAAAATAGCCAACGCAAAAACATGGTATTTAACAGGAACTCTTAAATAAGATTACACTTTATTTTACAAACGGTAATATTTTTTATTGCCTTGTATTCTTTTGTTTTACGCTATCATGTAGATTTTACTTATTTTAATAACATTATTTTTTATTATGATTTGTTAATTTTGTAAATTTTTGATAAAATATGGATAATAGTTATAGAGAATTGTGGAAAATGGCAAACGACGACGAAAATAAAATAAATCATATTGGCGAGTTAGACTTATCTATTGATGATTTTGACTTGGATTTAGAAGAAGTCCAGATTGAAAATCAAAAAGCAGAGGCGAAGTTAACCGAAGAACCTGTAATGAAGCCAAAGAACAAAAAAAATAAAAAGGTAAAACATACCACAGTCGAAGATACTTTGGACGATATAGTTTTGCCTGAAGAACAAACCGAACTAAAAAATGATGATTTTAGTGATGACTTTGATGATTTTGATTTAGATGCTTTTAGCAATCCTGATTACACTAAAACTGTAGGTACTGCAAGTAACGAACAAAATGATAGTAATGATGATAGTAATGAAGACGAAAATGATGATAATTTGAATATAACTATTGATTTGAATATTGTCGAAGATGATACAAAAAATGAACCTGAAAATCCTAAAACAAACATGGATACAACTGATGAAGCAGTAGCTGATGAAGTTCCTAATACTGATAGTCAAGATGTAGATTTGTTGTCCGGTTTAGAAGATGATTTTAATTTAGAAAATGATGCCGACCTAGATATTTCGTCTGAATTTGAAGAAATGACTATAGATAGTGAAGATACAGATACAGTCGAAGACAAAGCTGAAAATGCTGTTATAAAATATGATGAAGCTATCGAAAACGATTCTGAGTCTGAAAGTTTTGTAGAGACAAATACACTTGAAGAAACTGATAATTTTGTTTCAGATTTACCTTTAGATACTAGTGACGAGATTTGCGAAACTCCAAAAACTGACGAGGACAAAACCGAAAAATCTATGAATGAAGACCACATTGAATTCACTGAAAATGTTGACAATTGGAATGAAGATGTTAAAGAAGATGAAAAACAAAAATTGTCAGTATTTGAAGAACAAATAATAGATTTGACCTTAAATACAAATACAACTCTTTCTAAAGAATTGTGCCAGCTAATTGAACAGATTGATACAATTCAAAAAATGATTGAAAATTTGCATATTCCTGCGCCTATTGAACAAACTGTTTTTGCACCATCTGAGAATTGTATGGACATAGAACCTACATCGATAGAGGAACTGAATAACAAAATATTTACTCAACTTAATTCGTTCAAAGAAGACTTAACATTACAGTTAGTTCAGCTGTTTGAAGGGATTTCATTTGCAGATGAGTTGTGTGAAATAAAAGATTCAATTGACGAAAATTTCAGACAAAATGCTGCTGAAAAAATTGATTTAAGCGATTTACAAGACTCTTTAGACTCGATACAAGCCAAATTGGATAATCTGATTAACAAGGACTCCCAAAATATACAAAACGAGGAAGTTGACGCTGCTGAGTTATCAGAAACACAAAAAACAGACAATGAAACGGAATATTCCTATAAAATGGAAGACGTCGAATCCGATATGGCTAAATTGCGACTGGAGCTGAAAGAGATTTTAAGTTCACTTGACATTGTTAAACAAAAGCAAACCGAGAATATAGACTCAAAACAATCCAGTGAATTATTCCCAAGCGCACAGTTCGATGGGCTTTGCGAGGATGTATCTAGTATTTCTAAACGGACGAACAAATTAATTTTAACATCAGAAGACGCAAATAAAACTTTGAAACATTATTTAGAGGATTTCAATCAAGTTATTGCGACAGTCAATGAACAAGCCAACAAGTTAAACGCATATCCTCAGCATGTTTCAGCAATTCACACAAAGCTTGACAGCTTAACCAGATTTACTTTATCCTCTACTAAATCAGACAAAATTGTCAATGACGCCTTGATGTACATAGCTCAGTGGATTGACACGACTACAGAAACTTTTGAAAATATAAAATCAGATTTGCATTCGATAAAAGAAACAGGTCTGAATACTCTTGATGTTAGATTAGGAACAGTTGACACAAAAGTAAATGACTTAACTAAAAATGCTGATACAAAAATAGCAAATCTGGAAAAAATCTCCACTGATACCTCAAAATCACTTGAGGCGATTGATTATAATCAGCAAAAACGCATTGATGCTTTGGAATATAAAATCGACATGCTTTCACGCTCTGATAAAGAATTAAAAATACTTTTAGAAACAATAGCGGCTCAAGTTGTAGCCACAAATGAACGTCTTAGAGCGACGAGTGCTAGTTCCATTGAAGAAAAACTGGAAGTTCTTGAACATAAAATAGCAAAGTTTGAAAGAAATATAAATAAAATTGCATCTTACATAGAAGAATAGTGATGGAACATTATAAAAAACGTAATCACTCAAAAGGTAATATTGGTGAAGATATTGCGTCACAGTACTTGTTGAACTTAAATTACGAGATTATCGAACGCAATTGGCATTTTTCAAAATATTCAGAAATTGATATTATCGCTAAAACAAAAAATGGAACATACGTATTTGTCGAAGTTAAAATGCGTACAAATACGTTTAGCGGACACCCCTTTGAAGCTGTTACAGAAAGCAAGCTTAAAAAAATACAACTCGCTACGCTGGAATATATGAATAATTTTGTAAAAGACAAAAATGCTCAATTCCGAGTCGATGTAATCAGTGTTATTGGAACGATTAACCCTCAAATTGAGCATTTGGAAAATATAAGTTTTTAGTTCTATTTTATTTATCTTTCACGGAATTTAGCCAGTAATCTAAGCATTTCGACGTAAAGCCATACCAGTGTAACCATTAAGCTAAATGCGAAATACCATTCAAAATCTTTGTGAAAAAAGTTTTTAACAGCAACTTCAATGTTATCGAAATCCAAAATAAAGCTGAACGATGCCACTGCAACAACTATTAGACTGAAAACAATACCTATAATGCCTGATTGATTAATCATAGGGATTTGAAAGTTGAAAAATGAACCGATAAAATTAACAAGGTAAAGCGCTAAAATAGCGAACATAGAAATCATAATTGTTTGACGGAATTTAGGCGTAGCCCTTAGAATATTCATTCTATACAAAGTAAGCATGCCAAACAAACTTAAAAAAGTCAGTGCAATAGCTGAAAACGCAATGCCGGGGTACATCGTTTCAAAAACTAATGAAATCGCACCAAGTGCTACCCCCTCAGCAAAAGCGTACAAAGGAGCCGTAATTTTCGCCCAAGCAGGCTTAAACATAGTTACTAATGCTAATATAAAACCAGCTATTAAACTAATAACCATGAATGTTTGAACTTTATCAGCAAAGCCTAACATCGCCTCATAAACAATAGCCGCAGCGCCAATACCAGCGAATGCGAGCAATGCCAATGTTTTATGAATAACGCCATTCGCTGTCATAGGAATAGTTGCGTTTACTGTTGCATTTTCGAGTGATTTTGATGAAAAAGCAGGATTACCTCTAAACATAATTCTCTCCATAATTTATCTAGTACAGTATAATTATACCTAAGAAAGAAGTTTTTTCAATTATCTGTCCTAGTTCATAAATTACAGAATTGAGCAATTAGTAATGCAAAAGCGAAGCCTCATGCGGAAGTTGGCATAGTTTAATTTAAGAATGAACCGTCGAAATTGACTAGCGAATTAACTTCTTCGACAGCACTCGCTATATATCCAATACTGTCGAGTTTTTCTGCTAAAGTAATACATTCCTTTTTAAGTTTTAAATAATGATTTTTAAGTTCACAATCTTTGCGAATTGCATTTTCAAGGTCATTTTCTGGAATTTGTCCTATAGAAACTTGAAAAGAAATATATAACCTTTCTTGAAAGATATCTGAAAATGCTTTTAATTTCTTGTTGTATTCTATGACAAATTCAGCAGCTACTTCAAAAGTAGGATTTTTAGCGGAAAAGAAAAATTTATGCTGATTGCTTAAATCATTTAATTGGTTGCTACATTCTACTATTCTGCTTTCAATTTTCTTTTTTCTGTCAAAAACTACTGTTAATGCGCTTATATCATCTTGTTTACTTTGACGTAATGAAAATTCCTGTTGAATTAGATTTTTCAACATAGTAAGCTCGGTAAGTTCTGAAGTTAATTGATTGAATTTTTCAGCGTTGTACGCCTGATAATTAGAATATAAAGTCTTATACTCGCTGAAATTTGAATTTACACCTAATGTTTTAGCCTGTTTGTCAATTTTTTCTTTGATTTTATAAAATGACAATTCAGCTTGCAAACTTTCTGCGCTTAACTTGTCAATTTTTGCTAATGTATCTGCTTGTGTAAGAGAAGCCAATGTTTCACCATTTAAAATAGCAAACATTTCATTCTGAATGGCGTTTTTTGTAGTTACGGCACAAACCATTTCACTATCAATTTCTGCGAGAGTTTTGTTTTCTTTTTCGTTGCTACTGATTGGTAAATTCTTATTTACTGAAATTAAATTTGTCAGCGCATCATCTAAATCATCACGTGCAGCTACGTTGTTGTACAAACCTAATTCACTTAAAATACTATCTAGGTTAATATTTTGCAACTCAAAATCTAAATTCATATAGTCCACCATAATTACTTATATACACACTTATATAAAGTATATATATAACGATAAAAATCATTTTTTAGAAATTTCTTAACAATTCTTAAAATTGATAAAAATAATAACAAAAAATTTTTTGATGAGATTTGTATAAATAGTGAAAATACAACCATGGAGCAAAAAATGAAAATATCAAATATACAAACACTTAGCAACTTGTCGACAACTAACAAAATAGAAGTAGCTAAAAAACAAACAGGCGCATTAGGTGATTTTAAAAATCGAACTATAAATTTAAACAATTACCCAAATAGCAGCTGCTTAGTCAGTTTTAAATCAAATTATTTCAATAATAAAAATGCTGAAGAAAAAAAAGAAATAAGAATTGAAGATGTTTTTAAAGAATGTAGTAAGAGTTTGCCTGCTTCGTACTTTACACCTGATGATGCAAATTTGAAAAAAGATATCAATAAGGATAATTTAAAATTTGACTTAGTTCGTGAAAAAAGCGTAACAAAATATATTTTTTCAGACGACAACGGAATAATATTTCAAGCGAAAATAAAAAATGGGGTAGATTTTAAAGATTTACCTAAAGTGACATATAAACAGGGGAAATATAAACCTGATGTTGCGATAAAAGACCCTAAAACATTAGATGATACGAGAATAAAGATGTTTGCCGGCAGCATAATGAAAGGTGATAATTTTGTGTTCATAATGCCCGGCACTAGTGTTATGCCTAACGGCAAAAAAATTGATGTAAGCTTTAAGGGTAGCCAAATTGGAGTATCAACACTAAATCTTGAAGACAGAACAAAAGACGCTATAGCACTATATATGGAAGCAAAGTTGCAAAACAAGGTAATGCCGGGACATTACAAAAATATAATAGACGAAAATCAACCTACACTATTTATACCAGCAGGTGGTTTCGGAGAAAGATACAAAAATATGACAAGAGGCGGTGAAAATAAACCATCATCATATTTACCGACAACCAGAAAATGCAGAGTTATAGGAACTACATTGAATTTAGCAGCTTCAGCCGGACTGTTAGACGGAAAAAATAAAAATGATATTTTCTACTTAAGTCAAAATAATACTATTCAAGGTTTTAATGTAGCTAATGTCGGCAAATATAAAAGTGATGGAGGCGCACTTTGTGAAGCACTTAAAGACTCAAAAATACCTATTCCTATGGACAAAGACTTAATTATTTTAAATGCAGATATTTTCACGAATGCTGATATTACCAGAACATATAAAGCGCTTAAAAACATCAAAGACGCTGCTGTAGTCATACCTTATTATTCTGTAAATTCTGAGAGAGCAAAGGCTTTTGGTTTAATGGGTGTTAAAAAATCAGAGAACGATGAAAATGCGTTACAAATTACAGAATTTGTCGAAAAGCCATCTCATACAGTGATACCACCAAGCATACATGAGTTTTTAGGTAATGGTCAATCAGATATTGAAGCAAATAAAAAATATGAAAATGCACAAAAAATGTATCTTGATAGCCAATCAGCCAGAATTGTTGACTCTAATGGAAATCAGACAAATGACTTTTACTCTAATCCTGGCATGTATTTCATAAGCAAAGACGTTTTGCCTGTATTCGTAGAATTATTGAATAAAGAATTAGGCGAAAATGAAAACTACAAAAATATGTCTACTGAAGAACAGCTAAAACACGGTAAACCCAAGTCTTACACAGGATTAGGCGCATGTATTATACCGGAAATTGTGAAAAGATGTAACGAAGGTACTTTAAAAAATGCTGACGGAAAGAATTTGAAAGCATATACTGTACCTTTACAAAGGGTTGATGGAAAACAAGCATTTTGGGATGATATCGGTTCAGCAGAAGCATATTTAAAAGTAATACGAGAAGTCGCTTACGACACGAAAACTCATGGTAACACGCCTGAAAATAGATTTTACGGTGTGCCAGATTACGTATTGAAAGACTTTAAAAATGCAACAAAATTGGGTTCTAAAAATCAAAATGTCGTATTCTTGTCAGCCAAAGCGAAAAAAGATGCAACTAAATTTTTAGACCGTTATAACGCAAAAATGAAAGGTAATATTTTTGTTACTGATGCACCCATCATTAAATAAATAATTCTATTTTGTAATTTTTTATCTATTTAGAAAAAATCTGGCTTGAAATTATACCAAACAAAAAGTCGGATTTTTTTATAAGTAAAAAACCGCTTTTTTCAAACTCACTAATTAACTCTTTAGGAGCGGGGAAAGTTTGCTTAGACTTGACTAAATATTCATAAGGTATTGCATTTTTATAAAAAATTTTAACTAATTTAGGTATAATTAAATTAAACAAATTTTCAAACAAAAAATTACTTCTTCCAAAATCGAGGTGCATAAAAATACCTTTTTTTTTCAAAACTCGATATATCTCAGAAACAGCTTTCGTTCGATTTTCTATGTTCCGCAAGCCAAAACTGATAGTACAAATATCAAAAGAGTCATTGTCTAAAGGTAATTCAGTACAATCTGCCTGAATAAAATTTACGTTTTCAACTTTTTTGCGAGCAATATTAAGCATGTTTTCAGAAAAATCAACAGCTGTAATTTCTGCTGTTGGCTGTATTTTTTTAATAAAACCTGCAATATCACCCGTTCCTGTGCACAAGTCCAAAACTTTAGCATTTTGAGTAATTTTCAATCGTTTGATACTCAAATATTTAACGTATTTGTGCAAACCTAACGATATAATTTTATTCATAAAATCATACTTTACAGCGATTTCGTTGAACATTTTTTTTATTTTTTCAGGATTTTTCATACAAAAATTTTACTACAAAATACAAAATTTTAAATTTTCTTCCCATCGACCGTTGTATTTCTCGCATCTCGATTTTTCTGCAATGAAGTCAGAGCAAAGGGGAGCATGCTATTTTTATTTTTAAGCAGAGAATTAGCATAGTAACTCAAATCTGAGCAGACTTCTTTTAGTGGTGAGTCCACATTCATATTTTGAGAGGCAAAGAAATTAGCCGAATCAGCGACATTTTTCACAGCCGCACGATCGTTATTTTCGCATGCTGAATTTAGTTTCTTTTTTAACTCATCAGTACGTTTAACTGAGTCATGAGCTACTTCATTTTGCTGTTCCACACCTGACTTTGCACTTTTGAACGCAACATCTTTTAGTTTATATGTAGCTGTACGCTTAATTTCTGAAACGGCTGTTTTCTTAGCAAAATGATTATAAATTTCATCAGAACTATTTTTCAGGTTAATCAAATATTCTTTACGTATATTTTGAGCTGCTAAATTATTTTGAGCCGTTTCTAACTTATCAGCGGCAGCTCTTTTTTGTGATTGAGCCTCACTAAGTTGCGTTTTTTTTGCATTAATTTTTGAGTTTAAAATAGCCCTTACTCTATCGTCTTTGCAGCAATTTCGCCTCGTTTCCAATTCACTAATTTGACCTTCTATTTTTGATACATTAGAATTAGCGGAGTCATATTCATTTTCCGCATTAGAAACTGAGTCTTGAGCATTTGCTACTGCTGTATTAGCTTCTTCGATTGTGTTTTCAACATTTTGGGAGTCGAGCATATCTCCGTTGGAGCTTCTGTCAATTGAGACATCTGATGTGTCACCAGAATAGCTATTGATACTATTATCTCTAATTACAACCTGATTATTTATTTTGGTAGAGTCCTTGTCAATGCCAGCATTCAAGTTGTTCGTAAGTTCTGTTAATTCTTTTTTCGTCATGCCTGAATTTTTAATAAAATTTTCCAAATCTTCTTGAGCAATATTAGGATTATTCATTAAATTTTTCAGATCTTCTTTATTAAAAAGTTTGTTGAATTCGTCTTTAAGCTCATCAGGCAATATTGTATTTTCTTTATATGGATTTTTATCCATCAAGTTTTTTATATAATCTTTTATTTCTTGAGAAATTTTATCGTCTTCCAAAATTTTATTCAAATCTTTTTTATTTTCGAGTAAAATTTGCAAATTTTTTGGCGACAATGAGTCAAACGGAAATTTTTTATTTTCAGGCAGCTTATTTTTATCTTGTTCATCGTTTTTTTTAGCTGAATGCTTTTGAATATTAATTTCAGGCAAAGCCACACTATTTTGCAAATTCAATCCGATATCTTCACATTTTTTGTCAGCACCGCTTGTAGAGCCTTCTGACGGCTTCAGCATAGGCGTTGTTTGCACTTTTTTTTCGCTCGTACTCTGAATAGACATAGATACCCCTCTTAAATATATTAAAAATTTTTTATTATTGAAATTGCAAAAATTCTCGAAAGGTTTACATTTCGTAATATTTTATAGCCGATTTTTTATTATAAAATGTATTAATGCAAAACTATTTGACACAATATAAATCTGATAATTTGGAAAAGCTTGACAGTTACTTGCGAAAGGGGTATTCATTCACAGCTAATGGAGTAAATTCTTTTTCAAAAATGTTTTTGCTTGCGGAAATTTTACGTAGCAAAAAAGTTTTATTTTTAACAGCAAATGAACAGACTTGTTTACGTTACAAAAATGATGTTTCAAAATTGTTCAATATAAACTCAATCGTATTTCCGTACCAAGATATTTCAATGTATGACGAAGTTATGCCTAATTTGTACAAATATCAGGAGCAAATTGCAGCAATTAATAATTTATCAGAAACCGAATTAGTTTTTGCACCTGTAAAAGCATTGTTGGAGAAATTTCCGACAAAAACATTTTTCGACAAAAACGCATTAACACTAAAGCTTAACGACGACATCGACATAATAAAACTACAAAGAAGGTTGAATTTATTAGGCTATAAACGAGCAACCATGGTGACTGATATAGGTGAATACAGTA
>CAZTVM010000056.1:10846-12997 GCA_964617065.1 uncultured Muribaculaceae bacterium | reverse complement strand
TTCAGCGTTAATTTCAGTTGCGTAAATATTTTCATTAGCTATGAATTTTGCCTCTAAAATGCCTGATATAATTGAGCTTGACATTCTACCCAATCCTATAAATCCAATTTTTTTATTCATAATAATTTACCTTTTCGTTGCTTTTCATTGACTTTGTGCTTTGTCTTATTTATCATGATACTACTAAAAAAATATAATTATCAAGGAGCAAATAAAAATGAGACGTACACTTGAAGGAACAAAAAGAAAAAGACAAAAAGTAAGCGGTTTTAGAGCCAGAATGGCTACCCCCGGTGGTCGTAATGTATTGAATAGAAGACGTGCTAAAGGTCGTCACAAGTTAGCTATTGTCGCTAAAAAATGTGCTTAACTGAAATAAAATTTTCTATAAAAAAAGCTACCGATTCGGTGGCTTTTTTTGTTGCAAATTATTGAGATAAGATTTCATACAATGTGTTTGCTTCAACAATAGGCACATTTCCAGTAGGAATTCTTATGACTTTCACTACTGTCGTTTTGCTGTAACTTTCAATAGTAATAACGTCACCTATTTTCAGTGTTTTGGCAGGTTTTGCTGAAACGCCATTGACGAGAACTCGTCCTTGCGTAGAAACATCATTCGCTACAGTTCTGCGCTTTATTAGCCTTGATACTTTTAAAAATTTATCTAATCTCATATATAAATTATACTAAAAAAATAAAAAGACTTAATAAAAATTAAGTCTTTATTTAATTTATCCCCAATTCTCCTACCAAGAAGTATCATATAGTCTAATAGTTCCCTAAGTATTTTTTTTCCTAAATTTTCACACTAACAAATTTTTTTACAACCTCACATGAACCGTAGTTTTTTCTGACTAACTATTCCTAAAATTATTACCTGTCCACAACTCGTTTTTTTGATTAAGAATGCGGAGCTAATCCGACCATCACCTCGCTTTCACTGCGTTTTCTCTCTCTTGACTATATATCTATGATAACTTTAAAAGTAAACATTACAAGCAAATTTTTGTTTCAAAAATTTTACATTGCACCATGCCCCTTATGTTCATAAACAAAATTCGTATTCAAAAAACTTAATGAAGCATATTTAATGAAATTAAGTAAATTTTTTTTCAAAAAAAAGTTGACAAGATGAATTATTTTACACTCAACATGCTTTTAAAAAATAAAATTTATTCCGAATTTTGTAGAACCGAGCAACATGCTTTCCTGCAACATCTTATTCAAATTGTTATAGACGATTCTTGGTGGTTTGTGCTGCACATTCGCAAGTGCGACTTTCGTTTCTTGATATTTTTCTAAAACAGCTAAAGTATAGATTAGCTGAGGTTTTCTAGCCATTATTATTTTCTCCTATTCGCAATTTTTCAATTTTTATGACGATGATGAACCAGATTTAAAATCTTTCGCACCTTGGTCAAGAAGTTTATCATTAGATTCTTTCATTTGAGTCAGTTCTTTGTGTTTTGTTTCAAGTCTTTGTTTTTCTAAATCGTAAGCCTTTTCTTGAGCGTGTATAGCTGCGGTTTCGGGTTCAAAATTCAGAAATGAAGTGTCATAATCGAGTAAATCTATATCTGTTTGATTATCGTCATCAGCTTTTAAAGCGTAAGACATTGCGTCTGAATATTTTTTAGCAACTTCACCAGACCTTGCGTTTAACTGTTGCATACGTGCTGTAATTCGCATAAGCTGAAATTCTGTATCTGATAACATCATTGTTAATGTTGCGTCGCTTAGACTTGGAACTACTATAGACATATTGACCTCTCGTTTCTTATGGTATATATTTTGCTGCTCTCTGTATATACTTAAAAACAAAAAGTATATAATAATTGCCAAATCGTATATATTTTTCTTAATATTACTTAATAAACTTACATGGTTGTATTTTTACATGTAGTCGTAAGTTAATAATATTTTTGAAAGATAGACCATGCGGCTAGTATTTTTTGACCTAAAGATTGATATATTCGAATTGTAAAATCTGTACAATTTGAATATAAAAGTTTTTAATGAGGAAATATAGTGCCGATAATATACAAAAATGGGGAGTGTAATTTAGATAAGTTTTTACACAAAAGTGCGCTGGAAGCGGGTAAAGCTACTAAGTTTTACGTTGAAGGTCGGGCTTTGTTTTTACAAAAA
>CAZTVM010000056.1:4856-10836 GCA_964617065.1 uncultured Muribaculaceae bacterium | reverse complement strand
CAAAAAGCCTATCAAGACGCCATAAAATGCTATTTGAGTTCTTTAATGATTGAACGTAATAATGTTGCTGTCTATGTTGATTTGGCTATAGCTTACCGAGAATTAGAACAGTACGAAAAGTCCATAAGTATTCTAGAAAAAGCGAAATTGCTCGATAGTTACAATCCGAAAATATATTTTGAATTGGGGCTTTCGTACAGTTTTATGGATATACAAACTTTTGCAATAGAAAATTTACAAAAATCAATAGAACTCGACAAAGACAACATAAATGCACAATTGCAACTTGGGATAGCTCATGAATTAGCCGAAGAATATGAAATGGCTGATTTAATATATAATGCTATTATAGAAAGGGTGCCGTCGTTTATAAACGCATATCATCACAAGGCTGCAATGATGATGGATTTGGCTGAATACCAAGAAGCAGCATGTGTTTTTGGTAAGATTTTAGAAATAAATCCGGACTATTACAAAGCTTACTTAGGAATAGCAATTTGCTTTGATAATTTGAGTAAATATAATCATGCAATCAGATATTACCGTAAATTTATAAGCAAAAAACCGCACTCAAAGAATGCGCCTGATGCAAATGCACGAATAAAAAAAATCAAATCATTATATAAAAACGATTTGACTAGTCATTTGAGTTTGTGTTAGCGTATTAAGGTGGAATTGTTAGTTAAAAAGCTTTAGAAATAAAGCGAGAAGATATTATGAGTGAAAAACTTGATATTATAACTATTGGAGAAAGTTTAGTCGAACTTTCCAGCGATAAGAGCCTATTGTACTCAGAGCAGCTGGACAAATATTACGGGGGCGATACTCTTTGTACTGCGGTTACTGCTGTGAAATTGGGTTCACAAGTCGGTTATATTACGAGAGTTGGCAATGATAGTTTCCGAGAATATTTGCTCGATAGTTGGCAGCATGTTGGACTTGATATTTCTCAGGTAAAATTAGTTGAAGGCACAAACGGATTATACGTTATCGCAAGACCGTTGAATGAAGAAAAACAATTTGCATACTACCGTAAAAAAACAGCAGCTTGCAGTTTATCTATTAATGATATTTCAGAGGATTATATTAAAAATGCTCGTGCATTTTACACATCAGGCATGGTACAAGGAATTTCTCTTTCTGCAAAAGAAGCCGTCAAAAAAGCATTTCAAATTGCGAAGAAAAATAACCTTGCAACTGCTTATGATTTTAATTACACATACCAACTGTGGGAGCCTGATGACGCTAGGGAAGCTTTTGATGAGATAGCTGAGTATATAGATATACTGTTTTTGAGTTTCAAAAATGATGCAAAAAAGTTGTACGAGATGGAATCTTTGGATAATTTAATCAAATATTTTTGGGACAAAAGTATAAAAACAGTAGTGATAAAATCGTCCGCTGATAATGGATATTATACAGGTCATTGCGGTGATGTAAAATTTACTAAATTTTACACAGACGAGGTTGTGGACACGACTTGTTCCGGTGACGCATTCAATGGGGGCTTTTTACACAGTTATTTGACAGGGGTAAATGTCTTTGATGCAACCAGACTCGGCTCAATAGTTGCCGGATTACAATCAAAAAAAATTGGTGCTATCAAATCTATACCAACAAAAGAAGAAGTGTATTCTCTTTTTAAAGGTCAAAATGGAAAATAAAATTGTTATATCAGGTTATTATGGATTTGAAAATTTTGGCGATGAGGCTATTTTAAAAGTACTTGTCGAAAATTTGAAAGACAAAAAATTTGATGTGACAGTGTTTTCAAAAAATCCAAAATCGACTACTGAAAAGCTTAACGTCAAATCAATTTATACTTTTTCAGTATTAAAAATTTTTAATGCTATACGAAAAACCGATTTTCTTATAAGTGGTGGCGGCAGTTTATTACAAGACGTTACCAGTTGGAAAAGTTTGTTATATTATCTTTTTGTGATAAATTTAGCCTTGTTTTTGAGAAAAAAAGTAATAATTTTTGCACAAGGCATAGGACCGATTAACTCGAAAATATTATCATTTCTGACTAAACAATCGTTGAAAAAATGTCACTATATCACAGTGAGAGATGATAAAAGCTTGTTTTTGCTCAGGGGCTGGGGGTTAAAGCCAGAACTTGTAAACGACCCGGTGTGGGCGCTTGTTACGCCACAAAGATTACCTGAAAATAAAATCGGTATCCAGCTGCGCCGGTGGCACACTTTAGATGATGATTTTTTGTACGAATTAGCAAACCAAACAGTGACTAATTATCCTGATAAGGAAATATCTCTTTTTGCTTTTCAGAATTCGTTGGATTTACCAATTTGCGAAAAATTTGCGGAGATGATAAAAAAAATTAATCCTTTTATAAAAATTTCAATTATAAAAAATGAGAATATCTCAGAAATATTAAATGAAATGGCGAAATGCGAACTTTTTATTGCTATGCGTTTTCACGCAATCCTTGTAGCTTTAAAAATGAATATTCCGTCAATCGCAATATGCTATGATGTTAAAGTCGAAAATATAGCGCAAGAAGCAGCGATACCTACTTTGTCTATTAATAAAAGTGAACAAATTACTGCATGTTTTAAACAGATTTCTATTTTAGAAAATAAACTATTTTCTAAAAAGTTTGATTTTAGTAATATCTTTGAGCATTTGCGTAACTGATTTTTGCTTAGATAGTCAAGAGTCGATACGTTATAAACCAGAACAAAATCTTTTTTATTTTGGTAAAAATGGTATAATTAAACAATGGATATCCGCTATTCAAATATAGAAAATATTTCTTCAGTGCTCGAAAATTTCAAAAAGAAATATAATATAGATGAGTCACTTTCAAAACTTACATTTTTTAAATTTTGGGAAAATATTGTCGGAAAAAAATTTAAAGATGTTTCAAAACCTGTTTCGATTAACTATAAAGGAGTTTTGCAAGTTGCCTGTAAAAATTCTATGGTAACTAATGAATTATTTATGTTTAAAGATGCAATTTTAGCTAAAATTATTCCATTTGTGACACCGCTAAACATTAAAATTACAGATATAGTTTTTAGTCACAAAATATGGCGAGAAGAAAAAGAAAACTCAGAAGATTGTGAGCAAGAAATATCTAAAATCGAAAAAATTTCAGACGAAGAATTAGATAAAATTGAACTTGACGAAAATGTAATATTAGATGTAAAAAATGCAGTTTATAATTCTGAATTTATTTCAAAATCACAAAAAGAAAAGATGTTCAAAGCTATAATAAAAAATTTGAAAGAGCAAAAATATAATGCAGAGAAAATGCAATTGTGATATAATTTAGCCATGAATAATTTGCGTTGGTATGAAAAAACTTCAGAATTAGATAAAATTATGAACTTTATTCAGTCCATACCGAAAGACTGCCAAACTGCCGTTGCACAGGATTTTATCCAAATATTAATGGAAGCTGGTAGTGATGAAATTGAAAAAGGCATGAATATTTTGTCACAAAATCCTGAACATAGCTATACTCGTTGGTATGACAAAAATTTTGACTTATCTTCTGCACTCGAAATCGTAAAAACTTTTGATGAACCAAAGCAAAAGCGCATTGTTGGCGAATTAAAAAGCTCTATTTACCAAATGATTGTGATGGCTGATAATGCCTAAAAATGTTCTTGTGACAGGTTCTACACAAGGTATTGGTTTAGCTATAGCAATGAAATTTATTGAAGAAGGGTACAATGTTTTTATTACAGGTAGAAATGAGCAGAAATTGAAAGAACTTTCTGAAAAGTATTCTGTTAGTTACTGTGCTGTTGATTTGCTTATTGAAGGTAATTATAAAAGACTTTACGAAACTGCCAAGGCAAAAATCGGTGCAATTGATATTCTAGTCAATAATGCTGGCGATTACGTTTATGCTTCTATTGAAAAAACGACATCTGAAGACGTTGAACGTTTGATTTCTCTTAATTTTAAAGCGCCGTATATGTTGACGCAGCTTGCGATTTCAGATATGAAAAAAAACTTATGGGGGCGAGTTATAAATATCGGTTCAATCAGTGGCGCTGTTGGAGAAGCTAATGCTACTTTGTATTCTGCTACGAAATCTTCACTAATCGGTTTGACGAAGGCGTTAGCTCTGGAAGTCGCTGAATATAATGTAACAGCAAATATAATTAATCCGGGTTGGGTAAAAACTGATTTGGCCGACAAAACAATGGGGATTGACGGTAATTTTGATGAAGTTGAAAATTTAGAAATGATACCACAACATCGATTTATAGTGCCTGAGGAAATTGCGGATATGGCGTTGTATCTTGCGTCTGAAAAAGCTAAAGGAATTACCGGTCAGTATATTAATCTTTGTGCCGGTCTGTCGTTGGGGTAAAAATGCAAATATTTGAAGATGAAAATTATGTAAAAAATTTGAATAAAATACTAAAAAATGGTGGAGTTGTTGCGTTTGTAACTGACACTGTTTGGGGAATTGGCTGTTTGCCTGAGTCACAAATCGGTGTTGAACGTATATATGAAATTAAAAATCGAGAAAAAAACAAACCTCTGATATTGATGTCGGATAAATTTGAAAAATTAGAACAATATGTAAAAAATATTTCAGTAGCAGCAAAAAAATTAGTTGACAAACATTTTCCCGGAGCGCTTACGCTAATTCTCGAAAAGTCAGATAAGACAAAGAATTTTGTTACCTCAGATTTGGATACGGTAGGTGTTAGAGTGCCTGATAATGTTTTTTTTCAAAAACTTTGTTCTGTAATTGATGGTGGGGTACTTGCTACGACTAGTGCGAACCTTTCACATCAGCCTTCAGCAAAAAATTTCGATACAGCTAAAAAATACATCGGCAATAAAGTAGACTACATATTTAATGATTTTGGGTATCCTTGTGAAGGATTAGAATCGACGGTTGCTTCTGTAATTTCCGGTGATATAAAAATATATCGACAAGGTGCAATAAAATTATAGTTACGATTTTAAACTTTATTTTATTATCCTATCAGGCTAGTTTGTGTGTTAATAATTTGATTATTGAAAAATCGAACTTATAATTGTACAATTATTATAAGTTACAGGAGAGATATTTATGTCTGTGAGAAAAAGAATTTTATTATTTATATTGATGATACTAGGGTTCGGTCTATCCGTAAAATTGTTGATGATTTATATAAACGTGAACTTTAATCCATACGCATTGCCTAGTTTTTGTAATATAAATAATTATGTAGATTGTGACGGTGTAGCTCAAACTCCGCAAGCTCGTTTTATGGGCGTTCCAATGGCTGTTTGGGGATTATGCTTGTACGCAATGTTTATATTCTTGCTTTTTGTTGACAAAATAGCGAAGCTGAAAATATTTTCGATTTTAAAACTTTTTAAAAATCCAGCTTCTTACATAACGACTTTGGGTATTTTTAGTTTTTGTATTTCGATGATTTTGGCTTGTGTTTCAGTTTTTCAAATTCAAAAAGTTTGTGTACTTTGCGTGGTTACGTATTTTATAAACTTATTTATAGCTTTGATTGCACATTCAAAAGAACACAAACTAGATGATGATGTAAAAATGAGTTTTGTAGATTTTTACGAGGCTATAAAAGTTAAAAAGAATTTTGTACTTTTGAGCTTATGTGTAATCATATTTTTTGTGGTTCTTTGGGTGATAAATTATTACAAAGTTTTTATCCCAGCGCCAAAAGACCCACATTCTTATTCTGAATTTTTGTTAATGAAAAAAAATCCTAACAAAATTTCAGGCAACGTGTTAGGCGAAAAAGATGCGAAAGTCTTAATTCATGTATATACAGACTACCGCTGTCCGCACTGTAGAATTTTTGATTTAATGCTTTATGCAGTGATGAAAGAAGTGAAGGGCGTTTGGGTTATACATCATGATTTCCCGTTAGATTCAGAATGTAATCCTTTGCTAAAAAAACCTTACCATGAGGGTTCATGCCTGTTAGCAAGATATGGTATTGCTGCAAAAAAACAGTCTAGAGGTTGG
>CAZTVM010000056.1:2689-4846 GCA_964617065.1 uncultured Muribaculaceae bacterium | reverse complement strand
GATATGGACACACTTTTGTTCGATAATCAACCGAAAGATGAAAATGATATTTTAAAATTAGCTAAAAAAGAAAAGTTTGACGTTGAAAAATTGAAAATAGACGCAAACAGTGATGAAACAAAGAAAATACTACAAGATGATATTCAGGCTGCAATTGATTTGCAAATATACGCTACACCGTCAGTGGTAATCGGTTCAGTAATTCATAAAGGAATGATGCCTTATGATGAGTTTAAGAAAATTTTGCTCAAAGCAGGCGCTGAAAAGAAATAAGAGAAAAATTGATGAAAAAAATACTCTGTCACGTATGTTGTGCTGTATGCTGTGCTTACCCTGCTCAAAAATTATATGAGCTCGGCTATGAACCGATTTTTTATTTTTATAATCCAAATATTTATCCGCTTTCAGAGTATTTAAGACGTTTGGAGGAATTGAAAAATTTTTGTGAAAAACAGAATTATGTATTAATAATTGAACCAGATGACAAAATCGTTTGGGATAAGGCAATAAAAGGTTTAGAAACCGAGCCGGAACGAGGTGAACGCTGCAAAAAATGTTTCGAATTAAGATTAGAAAAAACAGTTAAAAAAGCTTTGTCTTTAGGCATTTCAGAAGTAACAACAACACTGACTGTGAGTCCACACAAAAAATCACATGATATTTTTGCAATTTTACAAAAAATGAAAGAAAAATATAATATTAATTACTCTGATTTAGATTTCAAAAAAAATAACGGTTTTTTGATGACCACAAAAATTGCTGAAAAAGAAAATTTTTATCGTCAAAATTACTGTGGTTGCGAATATAGTATCAAAATAAAATAAAAATGAGGTAAATTATGATTGTAGATAAAATTGAAAACGCACATAAATATTTTGAGTTGAGCGAAGGTATAAAAAAAGGACTTCAATATTTGTTGGAAAACGATTTAGCAGAAACAAAAAACGGTAAATATGAGATTGAAGGTGAAAAACTGTACGTGTCTATTCAAGATTATGAAACCAAACTTCAAGCGGCTGGGAAATTTGAAGCGCACAAAAAATACACTGATATTCAATATATTATTGAAGGAAAAGAACGTTTAGGCTTTGGCAATATCGAGGATTTTGTAGCTAATTCAAAATATGATGATGAAAAAGACATCTTTTTTTTAGAAGGAAATGGCGATTTTGTCACAGCGAAAAAAGGTTATTTTGTTATTTTTACGCCTGACGATGCACACATGCCATCAATTTGCGTTGATAAACAGAGTTATGTAAAAAAAGCTGTAGTAAAAGTTGCAGTTTAAAAACTAGAATTGTTGAGCAAACCAAGCCTCAATAAAACCGTCTAAATCACCGTCCATGACAGCGTCAACATTGCCGACTTCATAGTTAGTGCGGTGGTCTTTGACCATTTTGTATGGGTGAAAAACGTATGAACGGATTTGCGAGCCAAAGTTTACGTCAAAATTTTCACCTTTTAATTGTGCTAATTTTTTTTCATGTTCAGCTTGTTTTAGCGCTAAGAGTCTTGAAGCGAGCATTTGCAAAGCAATATCTTTGTTTTGCAGTTGAGAAGCTTCTTGTTGACATTTTATAATGATACCTGTTGGCTTATGTGTAATTCGTACAGCTGATTCAACTTTGTTTACGTTTTGTCCACCTGCGCCACCTGAACGCATTGTGTCTACTTCTAAGTCTTCTGGTCGGATTTCTATTTTTTTGTCATAATCTTCAATAATTGGACTGACTTCAAGACTAGCAAAACTAGTTTGTCTTTTATTGTTAGCATTGAAAGGCGATAAGCGTACAAGACGATGGACGCCTTTTTCTGCTTTTGCGTAGCCAAAAGCATATTTGCCACAAATTTTTATAGAAGCAGATTTTATACCGGCTTCGTCACCATCGGATTTCTCAAGCATAATAACTTTCCAACCTCGACGCTCTCCCCAACGAATATACATTCTCAAAAGCATTTGTGCCCAATCTTGAGCGTCAGTACCACCAGCGCCGGAGTTAATAGTTATCAAGGCGTCTGACTCGTCGTATTCTCCATTCAATTTCGTTTTTAGTTCATAGGCATTTAATTCTTTTTCTAATTTCTTTAATTTTTCTTCAATTTCCGCAGATATATTCTCATCGTTTTCGTCTTCAGCAAGTTCAATTAATGTGATGT
>CAZTVM010000056.1:0-2679 GCA_964617065.1 uncultured Muribaculaceae bacterium | reverse complement strand
TAATCAGCTAATGTATTTTCCCAATATTCAAACATAGAAATAAGTTCTTTTTTTTCTTTCAATTCTTGAGAAATTTTTATAGAAAGTTCTTGATTAGCCCAAGTTTCAGGGAGTTGCATTTTGTTTTCTAAATTAGCACATTCATCTTTTAATGCAGCAAAGTCAAAGATACTCCTTTAGCTTTAAAAATTTTGTATTTAATAAGCTATATGTTTGTTTTAGTTCATCAGTAATCATTACGCTTTCTTTTTGTCTCCTATGATATCGCTTTCCAAACGTAAAAAGACAGGATTTACAAGGTCTTTAGATGTTATAATTCCAACAGGTAATTCACCCCAAATTAAGCTGTCCAATTTGATTTTTTCAAGGTCAGTCTTAAGTCCGAGTTGCGCCCAAATATCTTTAGAAATATTAGGGCAATAAGGGAATAGCAAAACAGCTATAAAGCGCATCGTTTCTAAAACATTGTATAAAACTTTTGCGCAACCTAATTCATCACCATTTTTAGCCAGTGACCACGGTGCTGTGTCATTGACGTATTTGTTTGTGAAATCAGCCAGTGTTATTATAGCTTGAGCAGCTTCTGCTATTTCAAAAGTATTAAATTTCATTTTTACTGTATCTACTGTTTGAGTGGTTAATTGAGCAATACGTTCAGATTTTTCTGTGACAAAATTCGATTTAATTTCGCCATCGAAATATTTTATGAGCATGTTGAGTGTTCTATTTAATAAATTACCTATATTATTAGCTAAATCAGCATTTACACGTTCTTTGAAATCTTCATCAGAATAGTTACCGTCTTTGCCGTAGTTAGCTGTAACCATCATAAAATAGCGTAGTGCGTCAGGTTTATCCAGTCCAAATCCTTTTAAGATATCAAGTGGCGCAATTACGTTTCCTGTTGATTTACTCATTTTGGCTTGGTCAATCGTAATCCACCCATGAGCAAAAATTGTATGGGGCAACTCTAAGTTAAGTGCCATTAATATTGCAATCCAATAAATTGAGTGAAATTTCAATATATCTTTGCCTATGACTTGCACATCAGCAGCCCAATATTTTTTGAAATCATCTGATGGATTTTCAGGGTCGTAGCCTAGGGCTGTTATGTAGTTAGAAAGTGCATCTATCCAGACGTATATAATTTGAGTTGGGTCATCGGCGACATCAATTCCCCAACTTACAGACTCTTTCGACCGTGAAACTGAGATGTCTTCTATATTTTCGAGTTGATTTAGCACTTCGTTTGCACGAAATGCAGGCAAAATAAATTTCGGATTATTTTTGATGTGTTCAATAATTTTATCTTTATATTTTGATAATTTAAAGAAATAATTTTCTTCTCGCACCTCGTCAGGCTTTTTTTGATGTATAGGACATAGGCCATCTTCAGTCAGTTCTCGAACGCTTAAAAAGCACTCACAACCTGAACAATAAAGACCTGTGTAAGAATGTTTATAAATATCTCCGTTTTCTACAAGTTGTTTAAATATCTTTTGCACAATTTTCTTATGTTTTTCGTCAGTTGTACGAACAAAATAATCATAAGAAATTTCTAAATCAGCCCAAGTATCTTTAAAATTCTGCGAATTTGTATCACAAATTTCTTTCGGAGTAATACCTGCAGCAGCAGCCGTCTTCTGAATTTTTATACCATGTTCATCTGTGCCTGTCAAAAAATAAACATCATCACAGCGTTGTCGAAAATGACGTGCAATCACGTCTGTCATTATTTTTTCATAAGCATGACCTATATGAGCTTTGCCATTTACGTAATCTATAGCAGTTGTTAAATAAAATTTTTCCATAATTTCTCGTTTCCTAAAACACAACAAGTGCTCTGCGTCTTTTACTATTAAAAAATATCATAAAAAACTGTAAACGTACAGTTTTATTAATAAAAAAACTGCATATAAAATTAATGAAACCTTATGAATTGTAACATTTTTTTTACAAATGCCTAAAAAAAGGCAATTTTTTTGCTAAAAATGTTTTTTTAAAAATGAGGAATTTTTTATTTAAGAATGTTTTAGAATTAGTTTAGCAACGTATTAACAGTCAAAGAGTGTTTTTATGACTATACTGTGAGCCATTATTAAAAAAGTAGTAAGTAATTTTTTATTTAAGAATGTTTTCGAATTAGTTTAGCAACGTATTAAATGCAAAAGGGTATTCAGATGACTTTGCTGGGAGCTATGGGTAAAAAAGTAGCGAGGAAAGAAGGAGAAAAAAAATGAGTAATACAAATGTTCAAACACATGAGACCGTAGTAACCGTCAGGGTTCGTCACCGTCACAGCGATGATAACACGTCTGGAGCACGCAGGAGCAATACTTCGCAAAATAACAAGCCTGATACTGACAAAAAAGAGCAGGTAACAAGAGTTGAAATAAGAAATAATAATAATATATTCTCGAGCCACAATGGAAAAGTGGACAAAACGGAATTGCAAACTATCCTGCAATCCAAGATTTCAATATTTTCACAGGACGTAGTCTCACCAAGCAGAGTTAAAGAGGTTTATCATGAGATTACAGCTTCTGCCCCAAAAGCAGAAGCGACGACACCTGTGCAAAGACAATCTCAGCAGGTAGCAGTAATCTCAAAGCCTCAACCAATGGAAGCTGAAAAAGAAGAACGTAAAAAAATGGTTAGCGGTCTGATGTCTAATATAAA
>CAZTVM010000055.1:10727-13002 GCA_964617065.1 uncultured Muribaculaceae bacterium | reverse complement strand
TATAATTCATCAATATAATTATTTACAATGACATCACAATCCAAGTAAAGGACTTTGTCATAGTCTTTCAACAATTCATCAATTTTAAATCTGTATGTTGCAGAAGTTTTCCATTCCACAGTATAAAATGGTTCGAATTCTTTATCATTTACTTTTACAAATTTTACATTTGCATTTTTGTATAAATCTGCTACTTGTGTTATAAAAAATTTGTTTTTTTTCGTTAATCCACCATCCAAAATTAAAAATTCTATTTGTATAGTTTCTGATGTTTTTATCATAAGTGATTGCATTGATATAGCACATGGGATTGCGTAATTATTGTCTGGCGCATAACAAATATTTATAGTTGTTTTATTATTAATCATTTACCCTCATTTCAGTTTTTAATATTTCAGAGACAATTATTGGACTCTGTATTTCTGCCATATTATATTCATATAATAATTCTTGCTTTATATTCGGTAATTTGTTTAAACTAAAACCAGATAAAACAAATTCAAGTGACATGCTTTTTAATACACATCTGTTTCTGAATTTTGTGTACAAGCTGAACAATGGGACATTTGTTTGCAATAAACATTCTGTTAAACCACTTCTCAGTGTAATAACTGCCTTCGCCTTTTTTGCTAATGCAAAAGTTTCAGCAAAGCCCAATATGCTTGTTTTGTAGTCACAACCATGAATATTGGTGTTTTTGTTTACTATATTCATAAAAACATCTATGCCATTTTTCTTAAATTCATTTGTCAAATCTACCCAAAATTTATTATCGTATTCTTCGCATGATGCGGCTTCTGGAGCTACAAAAACAAAGTTATCTAAATTTAGATTTGTTTTAGAAATTTTATTTAACATAGATTTCTCAATTTCTTTTGGTATTTGAATTTTTCTGAAATTTAATTCACTTCTCGAAATTTCTAAATTATTTAAAATCTCCTGAAAATAATGCACTGAGTACAGTGGATTGTTTTTTATTTTTTCTTCAACTTGGACAAAATGATTTCTAGTAAAAAACATGTAAAAATTTTTACCGTTTATTTTAGTATGAGTATTGTTAAATTTTTTGCACTTTTTTTGATAAATATAAGGTAATTCAGGACAAAGCATTTTAATTAAATCTACATGATATTTTTTAGTTGCAACGAGCAATGTCTTTTCGCAATTATTTTTTTTTATAAACGCATCGAACACATAAGTTAAAAATAGATAAGTTTCACCACTGCTAGCGTTTAAGATAAATATATCACTATATTCTTTAAAATATTTATCATACTCTTTCATGAATTTTTGTTTTAAATCAGTTTGTTTGATTAAACGATTAAACAAATATTCCTGTTTGTAATTTTCATCTACTATTCGTTTTGAAATAACTTTGTTAAAAACTCTAATATTTTTGGTAATGACGTTGTTTCTTTCAGTTTTAGAAGTAGAAAGAATATTTCCAAAAAATCTTTCTATTTTCCGTTTGTAGTCTTTAGTCACACTGTATACGACATTGCCGCATATCCTCAGTATTCTGACTTTGTTATTCTTTTTATAGTTCTCAAATAGCCACATTAATCAAAGCCCTTTGCAGATATCGTACTTCATTTCCAGCTTTTTGTCCCTCTCTTTACAAATAGCGTAGGCACAAGTTAGCCCTGACGGTTTGTTATCATTGATTAAAATCCTTTCACCCATAGGCATATCAGTCAAAAGGTAGTCATAGCGAAGATTATTTTCTTTTAAAAATTTTTTCAAATCTTCGAGATATTCCTCTTTTCTCGCAGTCATCAGAACAACCTTGTCGTCAGGCGAAAGCTTATCAAAAAATTCTTTAACACCTTCTAGCAAAGTATCGTGTCCGTCAATTTTATATCCGTTATGCTTGACTAGTGTACCATCAATGTCAAGTAACCACGTTTTTGAAAGCGGTGATAATTTAAGCATTATAATATTTCTCCGGCTTCAATAATTCCTTTATAAAATGCGCCACAGATACTGTCATAATCTTCCCATGCATAAGTCGTTAATGATAGCCAAATGACAGAATGAAGTACCTTAATTTTTTCTTTGTTAATATTTGGAATGTGGTCAAAGAAATACTCTTCCATATCATCCCAATTATTTGGCTTTATTGCTAATTCAACATCATTCTCCTTGATATCGAGTGTAAATTTCTTTCTATTGAATTGGTCATAATTCCCTTTTAGAGAATAATAAAGTTTTGCCCAATCGTAATCTATGTCACCATTCAATTTTGTTTCACCAAAATACCCTCTCGGGTCGATTA
>CAZTVM010000055.1:7411-10717 GCA_964617065.1 uncultured Muribaculaceae bacterium | reverse complement strand
TCAAACATCATATTAGAGAACGTACAATCACCGTGGATAAGTTTAAATTCGGTCGGCATATATTTTTCTAGTGTTTTTGTGAAAGTTTCTTTATCAAAAAAAACATTTTTGTAATATTGACCGTTTATTTTTATAAATTCTTGATCAGCAAAGGGCACAAGATTTTTAATTTTCGACAATCTTTCAAACGTTTTTGTTATGTAATTTATCTTTGTGTCTTCACTGTTTGCAGGAATAGATGGTACTAAATTATGCAATTTCTCTAAAGCACAAATAATGTTTATTAAAATTTCTTTCTTTTGCGATTTTGTCAAACAATCATAATCATATATGTTTTGACCTTGAACTCGTTTCATTTTTATAGGTTCATATTCATAAATCTCAGGGATAAATTCATAACCTTTTTCTTTTACAAATTTGTACCAAGCTCTTTCGTCGATTGCGATTTTCTTGCCTTGTTCGTTTATTCCCTCTTTAATTACAATGTCTCCGTCAAACTTCATTGAATTGAACGGTCTCCAACGTCTTAATTGCTCATTATTTTCCGAATATGCAATCATCGTTCCGATTTCTTTAGTGCCATAAAGCGGTAATTCTTTAAACTTAATATCTTGAGTTTGGAGCCAACCGACAAGTGCACCTTCTTCTGGAATATCATTTAAGCATTTTTTATTTTCAAAAATAAATAACCCTGCAACACCATTTTCTTTTGATGGTTCTTTAACAAATTTGCCATCATTAAAAGACCAACGACATTCAAAATCTTTTGAAATGCCAACGTAATTCCCCTTTCCTTCTGGAATTTCAAAACCTTCTGAAAGAATTAAATCGCACCAAAGAACAGTAACTTGTTCATCATTAGAGAAGTCTTTTAAAGCTTCTTTTAGGCCTGAAGCTGTACCTTTTTTGTCTGCGTTAATAACTTTGTAATTGTATTCACTAGCGAATGCTTCCAAATATTTTTCTAAAACATCAGTTTTGTAGTCTGCAACAATTGAAAATTCTGCTTTGGGAAACTTTTTAAAAGCATAAAAAATTATCGGTAAATTATCGACAGGCACAATACATTTAGGTTTATTCCTTGTTAAACCTTCTAGTCTTGTGCCTTTTCCGCCTGCCTGAATAATTATCTTCATTACATTTCCCTCCTAAACACGCACAAGGAACCAAATAAATAATATTTTTTGTAATTTACTTGTTTTTTTACAACAAAAATTGGTAATCCCAAAATGCAATATTTGACTTGATCTCTTTTCTTTTTCTTATGGAAAAGTGTTAAACAAAATCTGTAAAGTCTTTCGTTCCCTTTGTCTTCTATTTGAAAAACCGGGCCGATTTTTTTTAGGGGAGTCCCCTCTACAATGGTCTCTATTACATCTGAATAACCTAAATCCTTTAAACTATATAATTTAAAAGTTTTGGTATCAGGATAAATAATATTTAAAGATTTTCTATATTCTATAAGTACATCTACAAAGCCCGAACGAACTGCATAGACTTTTGCGCAATTTATCCCAACTGCAACCGCTTCTTCAAAAGATAAATCCATACAGATACTACCTTTTATAACTTCATCTTTATCTGAAACACTTGAGATTACGGTATATCCATCTTCTTTTAATTCTTCTACAATATCTTCTAAATAAAATTTATTAATTCTTTTTGTTGAAAATGCTTCAGTTGAGAGTAAAACGATTTTATCCAAAGGCGCTATTTTATTTAATCTATTTTGTAAACTTAAACTTATTTGCGGAATATTCATTGGGGGCTCAAAACGAACATCTTCAGGTAAATTCAGAGTTTTTCTAAACAAATCAACCATTGATATTTCATTATTCATGAATGAATATAATAAGTTTTTATTACTAATAAACTCAGGATGAGCTACAAATTCACACCCTATTTTGATTTCTGTATTTTTAGCCGAAATTTCAGTCAATTCTTGCTTGCTAAATGTTTTCAATGAATAATTGGTAATATCATATAATTTCATTAAAACTTCGTGTTCCGGTTTTATTACATAATTGATTTCCGAGCTGTAATTAATTTCTAAAGCTTTTTTAAAACCACACAAAATTAAGGTGTCACCAAATCCATAGGGACTTATTAAATTTATCATATTTTCAAAAACAACTTGATTACTTGTTTGTGTTCGCATGTTTTATGAAATCCCCCTCTATTCGATTTCGCTAAAAAAATTGATTGTGCAATTCTCTATCTTAACTATTCCAATTATAACTTAAATAAAATACATTTGTCGATGATTTCTTTACGTTTCAACAAATAATACATGCTTTTTTTATTGACGTCAATTTGCTACGTAGTCATTTTACAAATAATAAGACTTATGCTAACAACTAAATTGTCCGCATAAGTCTCAAATAATTTATTTAATTATCTAATAGAACATTAAACTAAGCTATATAGCGTCTCAAATTTTCTTCATCTTCTTGTCCATTGTTTTGGTTTCTTTGATGTTGATTTAGACTTGCTAACATGCTTCTAGCGCTTGAATGACGACCTATTCCCAATGAATCTCTGTAGGCTTCATTCATTGTTTCTCCTCTGACTTCATTTGCTCCTGTGCCGTTACTGTTGTCTCCTACTCCGTGTCCAAGTTCATGTAATAAAACCCCTGTTAAATCTTGTAATGATTGACTATTTTTAAAGGAGTTACCTACTGCTATATCATTTTGTCCTGGTGCGTAGCCTGCAGTTGGCATTTCACTGTCGGAAGCTGAGTGTATTTTTATTTTATCGGCATTTCTTATCATATAATCTTTGTATCTATCGCATAATTCTTTACTGGCTTTTGTCTTTTCACCACTGTTATCACCGCTTTTATCTTCTTTTGAAGCTTTATCTACGTAATCTGCTGCTGTTTTAAAAGCAGCTTTTAATTTCGGATCACTAATTTTGTTCGCTATTTTATCTACTGCTGAACGGTATGAAGCATCATCGGTTTTTAATTTTGATGTATCTACTATATCAGGCTTTCCTCCTGCAGCGCCGGCGCCACCCATTCCTGGCATCATACCGCCCTTGTCAGGCATACCACCACCCATACCACCTGGCATCATACCTCCCATGTCGGGCATACCACCGCCCATACCACCTGGCATCATACCGCCCATGTCAGGCATACCACCGCCCATACCACCAAACATTGACGACATCATTTGATTCATTGTATTCATCATACTTGTCATCATTTGGTTCATTGTGTCCATCATCTTGTTCATTGTTTGATTAAAAGAATCTATCATTTTATCAATGGTCTGCTGTAGTTGATTTTGAGTGTTACTG
>CAZTVM010000055.1:0-7401 GCA_964617065.1 uncultured Muribaculaceae bacterium | reverse complement strand
GAATTGGCATTATTTTCAGCGTTTTGGCTTGGATTTACTGCATTTGATGATTGAGTGCTTGATGACTTATTTGTATCCCCTGTATATTCATTAAAAATTGAATTAGTAGTATTACTGTTTGTTGAACTTCCTGCAGAATTTGTTGCATTTTGTTGGAATACACTTCTATCATTTTGGGTCGCATTTTGTTGCGTTTGATTTTGCGTAGACGTATTGCTATTCTGTTGATTATAGTCGTTATTATTACGCCTTGTATCGTTGTTATTTACAGTTCCACTCATACTGCACTCCTCTTATTATAAACTCCCTAATTTTATTGCAAGATTAAATATATTATACTCTATATTTAAAAAAACACTTTTCGTTCAAAAATTGCTTTTTTAAGCAATATGTTAAGCAAAAATTTACAATATAATTAAAAATATGGTTCTTTAGTTTAATATTCTAATAACTAGAACAATTATTAGACAAATTGCTAAAAAAAATATATAATAAGTATGCGTAACCCTAAATGGTGAAAAAATGAAGCAGTTGTTGTTGGAAAAAGTTATTTTACAGGAAGTTTTGCCCTATTCAATATATAATAAGGAGGGTACTTTAGTCTTTTCTAAAGGCGAAACTCTTACGCAGGACAAAATACGTGTTTTGTCCTCATTAGATGGGATTTATACAAAAATCGAATCTAAATCTAATAAAGTTAAAAAAACTACAAAAAAAATGTCTGAACAAAAAGTTGAAACACAAAAAAATAAAAAAACGAAATCTTTTAACAATTCAATAGTAATAGAAAATTTTGACTTTATTCATCCTGAAGAAAAACAAGAACTTTCACATATTGACAGTGTAGATGTCAAAAATTACAAAGGTCCTACCAACAAAAAATCAAAAATTGCTGTTACCACTCAAATACGAATAAAAACAGTATTTATTAAGGCTCTTGAGTTATTCCAAAATGGTGAAATTAAAAAATCGTTGGAACTTTTTACAGAAGTTAGGAACAAAATAAAGGAAGAAGTACTTTCTCTTTCTGAAAAATTAAATAAATGTTCTGAACTAATGTTTTTAGGCGAATACACAAACTGTCATGCGCTTAATACAGCAACTTTAGTAGCTCATTTAGCTATAAAGTTGGGTTACAAAGAAGATAGTTTAAACGATGCAATAATGGCTGCATTGCTGCATGATCTGGGTAAAATCAGAATGACAAAAGCTAATAATCACAAAGACCATATTGCTATAAGTTGTGACATAATTAAAAATGAATTTAAGCTAAATGAAAATGTTTTGATACCAGTATTTGAACATCATGAACGTAATGACGGTGCCGGCTATCCAAAAGGGCTTTCTGGCGAGCATATCAACATTTTTGCAAATATGATTATGCTTTGTAGCACTTTTGATAACCTCATGTTTAACAGAACGAATATAAGAATAACCAATAGCCGTGAAGCATTGCGTGAAATATTAAATATAGGCACAAGTCACTTTTTACCTGAAATATTCTACAAATTTATTTATATGTTTAGTTACAATGACTCTGTTCCGTTAGAGGAAATGGCGCTTGAATAAGGTAGTAGTTATCGGTGGAGGTTTAGCTGGCAGTGAGGCTGCTTTACAGCTGGCGCATGTCGGTGTAAATGTCGATTTATATGAAATGCGTCCTCATAAAATCACGGGTGCTCATTCTACGGATAAATTCGCTGAATTCGTTTGTTCCAACAGTCTTGGTTCACTAGATTCGACAAATGCAAGCGGGCAGCTAAAAGAAGAATTGCAAATTTTGAATTCATTTTTAATTAAGGTAGCTAAAGATTGCTCTGTCCTCGCAGGTGGCGCTTTAGCTATTGATAGAGGACTTTTCGCTGAATCAATAACTAAACTTATAAAGCCAAATCCTCTAATAAACATAATAAATGAGGAAATTGCAGAACTACCGCAAAATACACCTGTAATAATTGCTTCTGGTCCTTTGACTTCTGACAAACTTTCAGAAAGCATAAAAAAATATACAGGTGAGGAACATTTATCGTTTTTCGATGCAATAGCGCCGATAGTTGAACGTGACTCAATTGATTTTAGTAAAGCCTTTGTCGCAAACAGATATGATAAGGGTGAGGCTGCATATATAAATTGCCCTATGGACAAGTGCGAATACGAAAAATTTTATGATATTTTAATTAATGCACCCAAAATAGAACTTAAAAGTTTTGAAAAAAATGCAAAATTTTTCGAGTCATGTTTGCCGATAGAAGTACTAGCTTCTCGTGGTGTCGACACACTCCGATTTGGTCCAATGAAACCTGTCGGATTAGTTGATAAAAGAACAAACAAACAAAACTGGGCTGTAGTTCAACTACGACAGGATAATAAGGCAAATACTCTTTATAATTTGGTTGGCTTTCAAACAAATTTAAAATGGGGTAGCCAAAAAGAACTTATACAAAGTATTCCGGGTTTGGAGAATGCAAATATCATTAGGTATGGCGTTATGCACCGAAATACATTTATAAATAGTCCTAAAGTTCTATATCCGACATTACAATCAAAATTTTCGTCGGACGTTTTTTTTGCAGGTCAACTGACAGGCACTGAAGGCTACACTGAAGCCATCATGTCCGGTTTAATCGCAGCTAAAAATATGGTAAGGTACTTAGATAAAAAGAATTTGCTTGTGTTTCCTAAAGAAACTGTTTGTGGTGCTTTACTCGACTACATTACATCATCAAGCTGTGCAAAGTTGCAGCCTATTAATGCAAATTGGGGTATAGTTGTGAATATGGAGTTGGACAAAAAGGCAAAAAGGGACAAAAAATTTAAAAATAGTTTGTTAAGTGTAAGGGCTAAAACATATATAGTTGATTTTGTAAGTAGATACGATAATTAACCGTTTGCGCTAAATTTAGGGGCAGCGTCTTTCGCAGCAGAATCACACAATTTTTCATGTGCATTTTGCAAACCTTCAAGTAATTTACACAACGTTTCGAGAGTTTTTTGTTTTTGTTCAAGTGCTTTATCCATAGCTTCAGCTGCTTTGTTAGTACCTGAACCGGAAGCGGCAATAGACACGGCTAGCTTGGCTCTCTTTTCAGAAACCCTAGATAATCGTCCTTGTGCATCATGTAGCATCGCTGCGAAGAAATTTTTTCCTGCAGCCCCGCATACTAAGTTAGCCACTGTCTTCTCTCCATGTTTTCTATTTGTACTCTGTCCCTTATATATATAAAGTATTTGGTTTTGTTAAAAATGTGATAATACTATGAAAACTTTATAAAAATTTACAATTAATTTTTACAAAAATTAATAATTATAGTCGAAAGTATCACTAAAAATAAAAAATTAAAGTTTTGTCTAATGAAAGACAAATAAAAAAGCTTTATATTAGTAGAGTAAATCCTCAACTCTTCTAATTGCTTGCTATTAGTTCAACTCTTAGTTTTTAAACTAAGAGTTTTTTTTAGTTAATTTCAAGATAGCTGTGGTTATAGACTTTTTTATTCAACAAAATTTCAGCTGTCTTAAAAATTTTCGTTTCAGCGTCAGAAGATGTATTGTAGCTAATTTCGTCTAAATCACAGAAGTTTTGTTGCATTGAATAAAGGTCCATAATCAGTTTATCGTAAGTTCTATCAGCTTTTTGCGTTTCTAAAACATTATTAAGTCTTAAAATTTCAGTATCAAAAGAATCGATAATCGCAGTATCTAATCCACAACCTGCAGCGAGTACAAAAAATACTTGATTAATAAGTGGGCGAAGTTCTTTAGGCACACCGTTAGAAACATTTGAAAGCCCAATTGTAGTTAGTGGTTGAGGTTCAAAGCTTTCTTTTATCATTCTAATTGTATTTAAAGCCTCAGGAACTTGTGTTTGATCAACGCAAACAGGCAAAATCAGAGGATCAAAAATTATTTTTTCATTCGAAATGTTTTTTTCTGAACATTTTTCAATAATATAAAAAGCCAACTCCAAACGTTTGTCAGCAAATTTTGGTATGCCTGAGTCACTGTTTAGCGTGAGTGCTACAAGATAAGAGCCGAATTCTGCAGCCAAATCGGTCATTTTTTCAAGCTTTTCAGTATCAGCGCTCGTGCTGTTGATTATACAGTTAGCTTTATTTTTCGCAATTAGTAGCCCTTCTTTTATTTCTGACACATTTGAAGAATCAAAAGAAATAGGAATTTCGCAAACATCTTGTACTATTTCAGTGAGCCATTTCATTGTGCCTTCGAAATTCTTTTTTGCCGGACCGATATTCAAATCTATCCAATCAGGAGATGTCATAGAAAGTTTTTTCAGTAAATTTCTAATCCAACTTTCATCACGAGTAATGATAGCTTCTCTTGTTTGTTTTGAAATAATATGTATATTTTCAGAAATTAATTTCATAATCGATAAATCCTCATTTCAATTCTCAAGTTTGATAATCTCATGTAAAAAGTGAATTTTCAAGTTAGTGAATTCCTCACTACTTACAAGTTTTGTACGATTGTCTGTTAGTCATTTGTGCTCGACCGATAAGCTGTGCTTTATTTTTTTAATTGTTTTAAATGATACATTTCTTTACTTATTAAAAATTTTGTTTATAATAATATAAGTGTATGTTAGGGACGTTTAAAAAAGTATAAAAAGGTAAGATTATTGGTTTACAAAGTAACGAAAACTCATGAGGTAACGGTCGATGTTGTCATTTTCACAATTAAGGACAATCGACTAAAGGTTTTGTTGGTTAAACGTGCGAATGAACCCTTCAAAGGTAAGTGGGCTATCCCCGGAGGCTTTATTCGTTTGTCAGAAACCATGGATAATGCTGCTATACGTATTTTGAAAGAAAAAACTAATGTCCAAAATATTTATCTAGAGCAGCTTTATACGTTTGGTGATCCCAAACGTCACCCTAACGCTCGTGTCATTACTTGTGCCTACTACGCTCTTATTCGTTCAGATGATATTGAATTGTCATTTGAAGATAATACTGAAACGACAGAAGTTCAATGGCATTTTGTCTATGACTTGCCTGCGCTTGCATTCGACCACAAAGAAATTATTGAGTATTCGCTAAAACGCACTCGTGAGCGTCTTGAATTCTGTCCTATAGCCTTTCAATTATTACCTGAAAAATTCACTCTAACTGAGCTGCAAAAATCTTATGAGTTAATACTTGCTAAGAAATTGGATAAAAGAAATTTTAGAAAGAAAATGTTATCTGCGTCTATTTTGAAAGAATTAAATGAATACACAAAATCTGCTTCAAAACGACCGGCTCGTCTGTATTCTTTTGATAATATTACTCTAGACTCTAAACGTGGTCACTTTTTCTCTTAATAGGATGTGTTATGAAAATAGGTGTTGTTTCTCTTGGTTTAATTGGTGGTTCTTTGTTGAAAGCATTGCATTTTAACGGATTTCAAACTGTTGGAATTACTCAAAACAAGACAACTTTGGAGAATGCACAAAAATATTCTGATTTTTGCTCAAAGGATATTTCCTTACTCAAGGACTGTAACATCGTTTTTGTATGTGCTCCGATTGCAAATACCTTAAAAATACTTGACGAGCTAGAATGTATTGTGTCTAAAAACACTATAGTTACTGACGTTGCCAGTGTCAAAAAATTTGTCATGCAAAAAAAATATTCTTATAAATTCATTGGTTCTCATCCAATGGCCGGAACTGAAAAAAGCGGATTTCAATATTCTGATGAAAATTTATTTAAGAATGCACGTTGGGTTTTAACTCCGCCACCAAACGTAGATAGTCGTGACGTACGTGTTTTAGCTGATATTATCGAAAAATTAGGTGCTAAAACAATTTTAACGGACGCTCAAACGCATGATGAAGCTGTTGCTTTGATTTCTCATTTGCCTATGCTTATTGCTCAAACTTTGTTTGCTAGTGCGATGGATAATGATTTAGCTTTACAGCTTGCTGCTAGTGGCTTTCGTGATACAACTCGCTTAGCGATGACAAACAACGATTTAGCTTCTGATATGATGACTTACAACGCTAGTAATATCGCCACAGCTGCTGAAAAATTTGTCAAAATTTTGAATAAATTTCAAAACGAAAACTACAAAAATTTAATTTCTGAAATAACAGAAAAACGTGAAAAATTGTATTCAGCAGAGGGAAAAAATATTTACAAATTATAGCGTAAAAGCTTCTTCTACAATCGCTTTTACGTTGATATTCTCGGCATTTTTATCCTTTGAAGATGATAATAAAATTAGATATTCGATATTGCCTGCAGGGCCTTTTATTGGTGAATAAGTTAGGTTAACTACACTCAAGCCTATTTCTCTGACATAGTTTATTATGTCGCTAATAATATTAATGTGAGTCGATTTTTCTCGGACTACACCGTTTTTTCCTACAAGTTTTCTTCCTGCCTCGAATTGTGGCTTTATCAACGAAACAATTTCATAGTAAGAATTTTTTGCCATTAATCCTGTTATATTATCCAAAACTTTTTTTATAGAAATAAATGATAAATCCATCGCACAAAATGTTGGTAATATATCCTCTAGTTCGTATATTTCAGAAAATTCACAATTTTTTATATTAACTCTTTCGACTACTTTTACTCTTTCATCATTACGCAACTTCCAAGCTAGTTGTCCGTAACCGACATCTACTGCATAAACTTTTTTTGCACCGTTTTGCAACATACAATCTGTAAATCCACCTGTCGAAGCCCCTGCGTCGAGACAAACAACATCTTTTAAATCAATTTCAAATTCTTTTACTGCTTTGTAGAGTTTAAATCCACCACGAGATACAAAGGGCATTGTTTTTATTTCTATTTGAATATCCTCTGTTAAAACAAATAGCTGACCTGCTTTAGTTATTTTTTCACCGTTAATTTTTACATCGCCAGCAAGAATTGCAGCTTGCGCTTTTGATTTTGTGTCAAAAAAGCCTTTATCCAGAAGAATTTTATCTAGTCGCTCTTTTTTAGACATTTTTATCCTCAATATTAAAAAATTTTAAAGCATTTTGAGTTGTTGCATTAGCAATATCGTAATAGTTCATGTTCCTTAGTGCAGCGATTTCTTCAGCGACAAATTTTATGTAAGCAGGCTCATTACGTTCACCTCTGTGTGGCTGCGGAGTGAGATAAGGACTATCTGTTTCTAGCATTAGGTATTCAAGTGGTATTTTGGTCGCTATTTCCTTGGGCTTTTTTGCGTTTTTAAAAGTAGTAACGCCGCCTAGCGCAATATAAAAACCTTCTTTTATACATTGTTGCGCAAATTCAAAACTACCTGAAAAACAGTGCATTATTACTCCTGCAATTGGTTTGTATGTCTTTAAAATCTCAAAACTATCTATGTGCGCTTCTCTATCGTGAACTATTACTGGCTTGTTTAATTTATTTGCTATTTCAATTTGACTTATGAATACTG
>CAZTVM010000054.1:1294-13179 GCA_964617065.1 uncultured Muribaculaceae bacterium | reverse complement strand
TTGATGGAACATTGATTAACTCAGCGGAAGAAGTTTTGTCATGTTTAAAAGCTGCCTTTGCAAAATCAAATTATACTGTCGCTGAGGAACGTTTTACGCACAACGTTATAGGGCCGCCATTGAAAGAAATTATAAAAAGGATAACGCCTGAATTATTTGATGAAAAAAAAATATTAGAAATATTGCAAATTTTTAGACAGATTTATGATTATGATGAAAACGATGTAAGCTCACTATACGAAGGTGTGTATGAATTGTTAACAGAGTTAAAACAAAATGGTTGCAAGCTTTTTATGGCGACATTTAAACCCACTTTTTCTACAATGCGTATTGTTAAACATTTTCAACTAAACATGTTTGATGACATTTATACAATAGATAAATTTGACAAATTAATGACTAAAGAAGAAATGATAGAAGATATAATAAGAAAGCACAAACTACAAAAATCAGAAACATTCATGCTGGGTGATGCAGCAAGTGATGTAATAGCAGCCAGAAATACAGGTGTCACTGCCATCGGAGCATTGTGGGGTTATAATGAGGATAAAAATCCTTTAATAAAAAACTCGGATATTGTACTTAAATCAATTAAGGAATTAAAAACGTGCCTAAAATCAAACTTACAGACTACATAGCAAAACGTCTAAGAAATGTTTACGGAATACAACATTTCTTTATGGTTTCAGGTGGTGGAGCAATGCACCTGAATGATAGCTTAGGCAGATATATCGATTACACTGCAAATCATCATGAGCAGGCATGCGCAATTGCGGCTGAAGGTTATGCCAGAGTCAGCCAAAAGCTTGCTGTAGTCAATGTTACAACAGGTCCCGGTGGGCTGAATTGTCTAAACGGAGTTTTCGGACAATGGACGGACAGCGTTCCGGTATTGTATATTTCCGGTCAAGTCAAATGTGCTACAAGAATGCAATCGTGCACAGATATTTCTCTCCGCCAATTGGGTGATCAAGAAGTTGATATTATTTCGATAGTAAAACCGATAACAAAATTTGCTATGACTTTGACAGAGCCTAATGAAATAAAATATTATCTCGATAAAGCTGTGTATACAGCAACACAAGGTCGTAACGGCCCTGTTTGGTTAGATATACCTATAGACCTGCAAGCAGCAATAATTGATGAAGATGAGTTAAAGGATTTTATTCCGAATATTTCTGAAGAACATTGCAATCAGTCAAATATCGTTGAAATATTTGAAAAACTAAAAAAGGCGCAATATCCTTTAATAGTTGCCGGACATGGAATAAAACTTTCAATGCAAACGGATATATTTAAGGAGATTTCTAACACTCTAAACATACCAATTGTGACAACATTCAGCGGTATGGATTTATTAGACACAAACGACAAAAATTTCGTAGGAAGGATAGGTACTATAGGACAAAGAGCAGGAAATTTTGCATTGCAAAATGCAGATTTTATTTTGTTCTTGGGGACACGAAATAATATTCGTCAGATAAGTTACAATTGGAAAAATTTTGCGAAAAAGGCGTTTAAAGTAGTTGTCGATATTGACAAAGCTGAATTATTAAAACCTACTATACAACCTGATATGCCAATTTGTACGAATTTGAAAGAATTTTTACCGATGATGAAGCAATATATCTTGCAAAATCCTAAGTGTACAGAATTACAAATAAATAAATGGCTTAATTTTTGCAAAAATTTGAAGAAAAAGTTTTCTTTTGAAAATGAATATGAACAATTATCACTTCTTAAACCTGACAGCGATAAAATCAACCCCTATATTTTTGTGCGTAAGTTAACTGAACAAATGTGCAAAAATGATATACTAGTAATGGCGAATGGTTCAGCATGCGTATGTACTCATCAAACTGCCGTAGTTAAATCAGGACAAAAATTTATATTGAATTCAGGCAATGCTTCTATGGGATATGCTATACCTGCAGCTATCGGCGCATGTATAGCGAATAATTACGAAAGTGTAATTTGCTTAGAGGGCGATGGTTCTATTATGATGAATTTACAAGAATTGCAAACGATAAAGCATAATGCACTGCCAATTAAAATCTTTGTACTTAATAACAATGGCTATTCATCAATAAGACAAACTCAACGCAATTTTTTTGATGGGCATATGACAGGTTCCGGTGTAGAAAGTGGAGTAAGTGTTCCTGATTTTATTAATGTAGGCAAATCTTTCGAGCTTAAAACAGTTAAGATAAATTCATTAGAAAATTTAGAGCAACAAATTCAAAATGTGCTGAATGAAAAAGGTGCTGTTTTGTGTGAGGTAATGCTGACTGCTGATTATACTTTTGCTCCGAAGCTTTCAGCTCGCAAACTTGAAGACGGTACGATGGTCAGCCCTAGCCTTGAGGACATGTCACCATTTTTAAATAGAGAAGACTACGAGGAGATTATGAATGAATTGTAGTTTTTTGGGCTATTATTCTGATAAAAACATCATCAAAGTTGTTAAATGGTGCAAAACCAACATTTTCCTCAGCTAATATTATTTTAAAACCTAATTTTTTTAAATCACAACATAATTCATTTATATCAATAAACCTTCGATAATGATTTTCATAGACGTAAGCGTTCGTTTGATTTTTAACAGGAAGTCCTTTTTTGTAAATACTGTTTTTGAGCCCCCTAGCCTCAATGCAAAAATAGCCTAATGAGTCTAGGCTGTCAAATGCCCAAGTTAGAACTTTTTTTTCTTCCGTTTTTGTAACTGTATGCAGAGTAAATCTTGAATAAATTACATTATAATTGTCTTTTAAAGGTAATGTAGTAAAATCATCACATTTAAAATTCAAATTTATAAATTCCGATAAATTCGATAGATACTGAACTTCATCACAACATTGGTCAATAGCAAGAACATTAATACTATTTTTAGCAAAGAAAAAAGCATCACGGCCATTGCCGCAGCCTAATTCTATTAAATTGTCACCTGATTTTAAATAATTTTCGAATACAAAAGTTGCGAATAACGAAGGCTCAAAAGGATTTTTTTGTTTGCTATAAAAATTTGACCAATAATTTTTACTATTCATTTTTTAATTATCCTCGAATATTAAAAATTCTTGAACATTTACATGGTCCGGCACATCATGCTCTTTCTTTGGTAAAGTATGAAAATTACCATATTTAATTCGCAGATAAGACTCAACATCATTTGGCGCATTAAATTCAATATCATCATAAATAATTTTTGTTAAAGGATAAATAAATTTCTTCGGAATAAGTCGATTATAACTAGGGGTCGTAAAAGTAGGACAGGCTTTCAAATAATTGCCTTTATTTTCATAAGAAAATATATCTAAATATGCGTCAGTCTCACTTTTTTGATGTCGCAATTTTAAAACTTCATTTTTTGTAAATTCAAATAAAGTAAACCCCTCAGACATCTCAGAGTCAGCAATTTCTTTGAATTTTTGATAATCTTCTAATGACAAAGCAACATCTGAATCATCGTCCCATGGTATAGCTCTTTTATGTCTGTAGGCTCCAAGCAAAGTGCCAAAATCTAACCAGTATTCTAAGCCATTTTTATCGCAAATTCTTACAAATTCTTGCAATAAAAATGAATTTTCTTCTTGACGTTTTGCCAGCATGCCTGTAGCTTTTAAGCATCTGCAGGTTTTGTATAATAGTCCATAAGTAAATTTTGTTTAAAATTTATATTACTAATTATAGTTTTCATCTCGCTTAATTCATTTTCAAGATGTTTTAGTCTTTCAATGGTATCAATTTGTGTAGGCATTAAAGACTTTTTAAGAGTAAACACGAAATTATAAAATAAATTTGGTTCAATCAAAGGCAAAATTGTTTTCTTAGAATTTTTTAAAATAGTATTTTTTAATTTTTCTAAAAGGCACTCATAATCTAAAACTGATAGTAGAAGGACATCGTAGTCTAAATTGTCAAGTTCTTCCGGCGCAATATGCTCGTAAGTAAAATTATCTTCTATTTGAGCTTCCGAGTATTTCTTATCACAAATTGCAATAATATTTAATTTTGACAAATCTAACACTTCAATTATTGCATTTGCAAACAGCCCAGCGCCATAAAGCACTATTTTCTTATTTTTGAATTTTTTAACGAACCTATTAATTTGCTTTTGCGCATTGATATCTTTTAAATACTTTTTATAATCCATAAACAGCCTCTCACTTTATAATAATTTTACAATAGAAATTATTTATAGTAAAATTTGTCTTAAAATTGCTAAATTGGGTGGATTATGGAAAATAATTTTAATATTTCAGATGAGTTGGAAATATTTGTTGTAACTTATAATAGAAAAAAGAAATTAGAAAAAACTTTATTACAAATTTTTTCTGCAAATTCTCCTATAAAAAACTGCAGAGTAATAATTTTGGATAATAAATCCTTTGACGGCACAAACGAATTAATTGAAAACTACTATCAAAAGTATAAAAATTTGACACACATTATTCATAACAGAAATATAGGTGGAAATGGGAATATAGCTAGAGCCATGGAATTGGCTTCAAAAAAATATTTTTGGATACTCTGTGACGATGATGACATAGATTTTAAATATTGGAATGAAATAGAAACCGGAATACAAAAAAATCATGATGCAATATTGACAGAACGAAAAACTGAAATTCCAAATGGCAGAAAAAAAATACCATATATTCTGAATACGTTAGCTTTTGTGCCTGCAGCTATTTATAAAACATCAAATTTAACAGATGACGTTATGCAAAATGCAATGGCTAATATAATGTATTCTTTTCCGCATTTAGCTTTAGGGTGTAGCTTAATCAACAATTCTAAAACATTTTATGTTCCTCAACACACTATTCTCAAGCAAAATGTATGCTTTACTTTTAAAAGAGGATTTAAAAAAGAAAAACATTTTAGACTGGAGAACGTAAATATTTATTCAGGTTATATTAATAGTTTTCAAATGATTAATGATAAACAGTTGCGGAAAGAATGTTGTGAAGTTCTATATCAAAATAAGTCATTTTATTATTCAATGAGAGAATTTTGGAAAAATAACAAATTTTGTTTTTATAATATATGCGATATATGGAATGGTATTTCATGTCGACAAAAAATTGTTTTTTTTATTGCGGCATTTCCATTTATAAATTTTAAAAACATAGTGATAAAATGGTATATAATTATGAAATATTGTTTGTAGGGGGTAATATTGAATGAATAAAAATTGTTTAGAGTTAATAAATAGACTTAAAGGTAAAAAAGTACTTTTATATGGTGCGGACAAGTTTTTTGAAAAATTGTATAAACGTTACCCTTTTTCAGAATTAAATATTGTCGCTATATCTGATAAAAAGTTTAAACGTAAAACTTTCTGGAATTCGATTATCGCAATCCCTTCTTCTGAAATTTTAAACATCGATTTTGATATTATTTTAGTAACTGCTGAATTTACGAAGCCCATTTTGAATTTTATTCATAATGAGCTTGATATTGTTGATGATAAAATTGAAACAATTATAAAAGAGGATTATGATGACGAGTATATTTCATACTGTGACTTAAAAAAATATAAATTTGCAAATACATTGCAAAAATTAACTAAAAAATTTAAAAACAAAAAAATAGTTGTATATGGAGTGGGTGCACTGTTTCGTACTATATGTAAGTATTATGATATTAGTAGTTTAAATATATGTGCAGTTTCTGATGTTAAATTTAAAACTCATGAATATGGCGAAACATACTTAAATTACCCGGTGTGTTCACCTGATGAAATAATAGAGATTGCACCGGATTATGTGCTTGTAGGAACAAGATTTTATTTGAATATCATAGAGCACTTGCATTTCATTTTGTTAAAAAAATCAAAAATAAAAATTAAACCACTTTTGAAAAAGAATTTTTTAACCTTATTAAAAGAGATTGTGAATTAAAATGACTGATAGGAGAAAAATATATGACCAACGAAGAAAAGCAAGCAGATGTAATACAATATAAGACAGTCGGAACATGCTGTCAGATGATGTACGTAGCGATAAAAAACGACGAAATCATTGATGTTGAGTTTTTAGGAGGCTGTAACGGCAACTTACAAGCTATAAAGCGACTGATTATTGGCGAAAATATCGATATAATAATAGAGAAATTGTCAGGTATTTGCTGTGGTGACAAAGACACCAGCTGCGCAGACCAACTCACAAAATGCTTAGTTCAATACAAAAATGAGCATTTTAGCCACAATTAATCGTTCGTGTACATTTGCATAATTTCATTTACTTCAGCAAGTACACTCTGAACAACGATTTGTGCCTTTTTAGAGCCCTCATTTATAATATCTTTTACATATACTAAATTGTTTGCTAACTCATTGCGTTTTTCACGAATTGGTGCAAATTTATCATTCACAATTTTAGCTAATTGTTTTTTGCAATCAGCACACCCACGTTTTGCGCTCTTACATTCTTCGCAAGTGCATTTAACAGTTTGCTCATCTGCAAAAAATTGATAATATTTAAACACGACTTCGCAATTGTCTGGATTACCTAAATCATCACGTCGCAAACGTGACGAATCTGTTTTAGCCTGCATAATTTTTTTCAGCGTAGTATCGGCATCATCAGAAATTTTTATGTCGTTATGGAAAGATTTTCCCATTTTTTGTCCGTCCATACCGACGAGCATAGGAATTTGAGTTAATTTTGGCTTTGGTTCAATGAAAAACTGCGTATTATAAGTATTATTGAAACGTCTTGCTATGTCACGAGTAATCTCAATATGAGCGACTTGGTCAATACCGACAGGGACAACAGAAACATTAAAGCTCAAAATATCAGCGGTCATAAGCACAGGATAGCCGAGCAAACCATAGCTAAGCGAGAGATTTTCAGCAGCTGAATTTTTATCCTTTAAAATTTTCACCATGTCTTTCAGCGTTGGGTCACGTTCGACCCAATTATTAGGAGTAATCATACCCAAAAGCAAACTCAATACTGCTGTTTCAGGGATGAGAGATTGGATATAAATAGTTGATTTTTGAGGGTCAATCCCACTTGCTAACCAGTCTAAAACACAATTAATTATATCAGTTCTAAAACTTTCTGTTTTATCATATTTCGTAGTGAGTGCGTGCCAGTCAGCTATGCCGTAGTAGCAGTCGTAATCTTCTTGTAATTTAACCCAATTCGTTAAAACTCCTGCGTAGTGCCCGAGGTGAAGTTTACCGGTCGGTCTCATTGCTGACATTAATTTTTCTTTAGCACTCATAATAATCCTTTTAAAATTCTAAATTGTCGTAGGGGGGACTTGAACCCCCACAGATTTCTCTACATGCTCCTGAAACATGCGTGTATACCATTTCACCACTACGACTTATATCACAGTACAATTCAATCATATCCCGAAGTTGATTTACAAGTCAATATTTTGTTCATATTTACGCAGAATTATATTTAGTACAAAATAAATAACCTATTAGGAAAGCGATATGTAACATAAACTTTATGATTTTATTTTTTCTTATTTTTGGCTTATAATAAGAACGTGGTGAACAAGGAATGGAGTATTCAATGAGAAAAATCCAACCAATATTGTACGTTTTCGTTGTATTAGTGTTATTGAGTTGCACAGCTGTACTCGCAGGAGATTTGGATATCAGTGCAACTGCACCGAAAGCCTCTTATTTTAAGCTTATTGTACAACCTTTTTTATCATTATTTTTGGTGATATTGATGATTTACGGCACATTTTGGGCATATAAAAAGTTAAATCTTTATAATTTGAAAAATTTTTCAGACAAAAATGAAAAAGTTATCAACCTGACACAAGTAAAACATATATCCTGCTTACCTTTAGGTCAAAACAGAAGTATAAATGTAGTGGAAATAAATAATAAATATCTGGTTTTAGGTGTTACATCTGAAAATATCACATTAATAAAGGAATTTGACTCTTTAGCTGAGGTAAAAAATAGTGAAATAAACCAAAATACTGTACAAACATCGCAAGCCTCAAACGATAAAGAAATTTCAACAGATACGATTTACGCAAAATATTTAGGGAGAAAATAATGAGCGAAACAGTAAAAATTGCAGACAGACTTGTCGGAGACGGTTCACCGTGTTTTATCGTTGCGGAAATTGGCATAAACCACAATGGTTCTGTTGAAATAGCTAAACAACTTATAGATATGGCTTGTGAGGCTGGTTGTGACGCTGTTAAATTTCAAAAAAGAACAGTCGATGTCGTATATACGAAAGAAGAATTAGCAATGTTTAGACCTAATTTTTTCGGTGATACTAACGGAGATTTAAAAAGAGGCTTGGAATTTGGTTATGAAGAATATAAAGAGATTGATAAATACTGTAAAGCAAAAAATCTCATTTGGTTTGCATCATGTTGGGACACAGGCTCCGTTGATTTTATAGAACAATTCAATCCACCATGCTATAAAATAGCCTCAGCTAGTTTAACCGATGATGAATTGCTTATACACACAAAGAAGACAGGGAAGCCAATACTTTTATCCACCGGCATGAGTACAATGGAAGAAATTTATCATGCAGTAAGTGTTTTAGGTGAAACAAATTTGATAATTTATCACTGCACATCGACGTATCCGAGTGAATTAAGTGAAATCAATTTGAATGTAATACATACATTGCGACAAAAATTCAAATGTCCAATAGGCTACAGCGGTCATGAAAAAGGCATAGCACCATCAACATTGTCTGTCGCCTATGGGGCTGTCTCAGTAGAACGTCATATCACGACAGACAGAACACTGTGGGGGTCAGACCAAGCAGCGAGCTTAGAACCAGAAGGGTTAAGACGAATGGTAAGAGATATTCGTAATATACCAACTATGGCTGGTGATGGACTAAAAATAGTATACAATTCAGAATTACCAATAATAAAGAAATTAAGAAAGAAAAAAACGACTTATGTCTAAAACATTGATTTTAAGTAAAAAAATAAAAATGATTATATCAGACTTTGATGGTGTGTTTACTGACGGCAGCTTGTACATAGGAAAATCATACGATGACAGCTATAAAAAAGTTTCTTACAAAGATGTAATGGGTGTATCATTGGCAATAAAAAGAGGTCTAAAGGTAGCAATTATTTCAGGTGAAAAGACGCCTGCCATTGATGTAATTGCTCAAAAGTTTGCACTTGATGATGTATTTCAAGATATAAGAGACAAGGCTACAGTAGTAGCTTCAATTATGGCAAAGCATAATTTTTCAGCTGATGAAGTAGTTTATCTAGGTGATGACGTAAATGATATAGAAGCAATGAAATTAGTCAATTATAGAGTTGCGCCGAAAAATGCTGTAGATAAGGTAAAACAGGTAGAAAATATACAAATTTCAGAAAATTTTGGAGCAGAAGGTGTTTTCCGTGAAGTTGTTGATAATATTATTGAGATTTAATAATGAAGGAATTTTTTAAAAAATTCATAAAAGATGTTTCTACATTGGATTTTTACATAAATTCATACAAAAAAGAGACAAAATTAATAACTATGCCGACTTATGCATACGTAAACAGAGGTGTTTATTTGGCAGAATTAGGCTTTTTTGATGAGGCAATGAGTCACTTTGAGACATCGACATTAATGGCAAATCCGACTCCGGAAGCATTTATAAATTTAGCATTGGTGCATGCAAATAAGCAAAATTTTGAAGAAGCACGAACGAATTTAAAAAAAGCGCTAAAAATTGACCCACAAAACGTAAAGGCATACACGCTGCTAGCTTCAATTTCGTGTGATCAAGGCGATTACGAAGAAAGTGAAAGAATTTTTAACGGCATAACGAAGATTGCACCACAAAATGCAGATATGTATTTAAATTGGGGAATAGCTTATGCAAAACAAAATAAAAAAGGATTAGCACGAGAAAAGTTTTTAAAATCATTAAATTGCTCTCCAACAAACGCAGGCGCTATATTTTTCATCGGTGTATTAGATATGGAAGAAGGGGACTTTGTTTCAGCGTTAGAAAATTTCAAAATAGCTTTAGATTATGGATACAGAATTGATGAAGCATTGCACTTTACTGCTTTTTGTTATTTTAATTTGGGTGATATAGACAATACTATAAAATTTGCAGAACAAGCTATCAAAATCGCACCGCAAAAAGCAGAGACATATGTAATGTTGGCTGATACATATTTAAAACTACAGGATAAAGAAAATTGCATAAAAGCATATAAAAAGGCAGAAAATTCAGGAATTAACAACAGTTCATTTTTATATTTGTCGTGGGGAATAGCGGAACAAATTTTCGGTAATTTTGAGCAGTCAGATTTTATTTTAGCTAAAGCGTTAATGCTTGACCCAAATAATACAAAGACAATGTACCATTTGGCATTGAACAATATTAATCAAAACAAATCAGATGAAGCTCAACAATTGTTGAGCAAAGTGATTGAGCTTTCACCACAGTTTACCGATGCCTATATCAAACTGGGACTAATTTGCATACAAAAAACAGCTTTTGATGAAGCAATAAAAACATTTAAAAAAGCGATGAAAACAGCAAGGAAAACAGAGTTTATATACTTTTACATAGGTAAGTCTTATGAGTCAAAAGGGGACTTAAAAGAAGCGGCAAACTACTACGCAAAGGCAATTGAGTACAACAACAAGGATCTCATATCCTACGTCAACTACGCAAATGTTATGGCAGAATTAAAAGATTACCAAGAAGCTTTAAGAAAAATCAGGACAGCATACATGCTAGACAAAGATTCCGCAGAATTAACGTATTTATACGGTGTTATCCTTTTGCGATGTAGTAAATATGATGATGCTATAGCGAAATTTAACAAAGCATTGAAGCTTGACAGCAACTACATAGAAGCGCTGTATGCGAAGGCTGAAACGCTGCTTTACATTGAAAAAGTCAATGAAGCTTTAGAAATATTAGATAACATTGAAGATAAAAATGATATTAAAGATATAAAAAAGAATTATTTATACACAAATGCGTATTATAAACTTGCACTTAAAACACCTTCTTATTACAATGTAGAAACAGCAATCCGTTATTGCGAAAAGTTTTTAGAGGCGAAGCCCGATGACGAGGTAATGCAAAAGCGGAAAAGCGAACTGAGTGAAATGCTCAAGGAAGAATGAAAGGTTTTCAAAAGTGGCAATAATAGTACAAAAATTTGGTGGAACATCAGTTGCTGACGCAGAAAAAATCAAGAATGTTGCGAAAGCTGTAATTAAAGAAAAAGACAATGGCAATGACGTAGTAGTGGTAGTTTCAGCTATGGGACATACAACTGACTATCTTGTAAAACTGGCACATGAAGTGACAAAAATGCCATCAGCCAGAGAGATGGATATGTTGCTTTCAACGGGAGAGCAGGTATCAATAGCTCTTTTAGCAATGGCTATACAATCTCAAGGCTACGACGCTATCAGTCTTAATGCAATGCAAATAGGAATTATAACAGAATCAATCCACACAAAAGCAAGAATAGTCGATATAAAAACAGCTAAATTAGAAAAACACCTAAAAGAAGGTAAAATAATTATAGTTGCGGGCTTTCAAGGAGTCACGCCTACAGGAGAGATAACGACTCTAGGTCGTGGAGGTTCTGATACTTCAGCTGTAGCAATTGCTTCAGCCTTAAAAGCTGCTCGCTGTGACATTTATACAGATGTAGAAGGAGTCTATACAACCGACCCAAGAATTGTGCCAAAGGCAACAAAACTAATTGAAGTGTCATACGACGAAATGCTAGAGTTGGCTCATGCAGGTGCTAATGTACTTCATCCTCGTTCTGTTGAAACAGCGAAACAGTTTAACATGCCGCTACGTGTTAGAAGCACATTCAAATTAGACAATTTAGGAACATTAATTATAGGAGTAAAAAATATGGAAATTTATAAACCTGTA